>CALPRR020000034.1 GCA_943326025.2 Candidatus Kuenenia stuttgartensis
TAAATGGTGAAGGAGTTTCTTCTACCAATTTTTGGTGACGTCTTTGAATAGAACAATCTCTTTCAGATAAGTGACAAGCATTTCCGTATTGATCTCCAGCAATTTGAATTTCAATATGACGAGGTTCTACAATGTATTTCTCCATGTACAAACCATCATTTCCAAAAGCAGCAGCAGATTCTTGTCTTGCAGAATCCCAAGCAGCTTCTAAATCTTCTTCTTTCCAAACGATACGCATACCTTTACCTCCACCACCAGCAGTTGCTTTCATGATTACTGGATAAACGATTTTTTTCGCTTGTTCTTTTGCATCTTCAACACTTTCTAATAATCCAACTGAACCTGGAACACAAGGAACTCCAGCAGCAATCATTGTTGCTTTTGCAGTTGCTTTATCTCCCATGCTTGCGATTTGCTCAGGTAAAGCTCCAATAAACTTAATACCAGATTCTTGACAAACTCTTGAGAATTTTTCATTCTCAGAAAGGAAACCATAACCAGGGTGAATTGCATCTGCATTTGTGATTTCAGCAGCAGCAATAATATTTGGAATTGATAAGTAAGATTTTGAACTTACAGCAGGTCCAATACAAACTGCTTCATCAGCAAAACGAACTGGTAAACTATCTTTATCCGCAGTAGAATATACAGCAACTGTTTTGATTCCCATCTCTTTACATGTACGAATTACTCGTAAAGCAATTTCACCTCTATTTGCGATTAATATTTTTTTAAACATTTTATACGTATTTATTAATTACAGAATTAGGGACTAAAAACCAGAAATGACTTCCAATTTTTAACCCCTAATAAAAAGTTAATTCCTAAATTAAGCTGGATCTACCAAGAATAATGGTTGATCGTATTCTACTGGAGAAGCATCATCAACTAATACTTTAACGATTTTACCTGACACTTCAGATTCAATTTCGTTAAATAATTTCATTGCTTCAATAATACATAAAGTTGTTCCTGCAGAAATTGAAGAACCAACATTTACAAATGCATCTTTATCTGGACCAGCTGAACGGTAAAAAGTACCAATCATTGGTGATTTAATCGTGATGTATTTAGAATCATCTGAAACTGGAGCTGCTGGAGTAGCAGGTGCAGCTGGCGTTGCAACTGGAGCAACTGGTGCTGTTGCTGCTTGGGGTATAGCAACTGGAGCAGTAGCCTGAATGTATACAGGTTGATCTTTTCCTTTTTGTTCAGCTTTAATAATGATTTTAAAATCTTTTTGTTCGATTTCTACTTCGTTTACTCCTGATTTTGCTACAAATTTGATTAAATCTTGTATCTCAGTTAAATTCATATTTTCGATTTTTAGTTTGTACGTAATTAATATTATGCGTTATAAGCCCATTTCAAATAAACAGCTCCCCATGTAAATCCTCCACCAAAAGCAGAAAGAATCAATGTATCCCCTTTTTTCAATTGTTTCTCATAATCCCATAAACACAATGGTAATGTTCCTGCAGTTGTATTACCATATTTTTCAATATTGATCATAACTTTTTCAGCTGGTAACCCCATTCTGTTTGCAGTAGCATCAATAATTCTTAAGTTTGCTTGATGTGGAACTAACCAATCTACATCATCACTTGTTAAATTATTTTTCTCCATTATTTCTGCTGAAACTTCAGCCATATTTGTAACAGCAAACTTGAAAACTGATTTCCCTTCTTGCTTCACATAATGTAATCTATTTTCAACTGTTTCAATTGTAGGAGGATTTGCTGAACCACCAGCAGGTTGAATTAAAAATTCTCTTCCAGAACCATCTGCTCTTAAAATAAAATCTTGAACTCCTAATCCTTCTTCATTTGGTTCTAACAATACAACTCCACAACCATCACCAAAGATAATACATGTTGTTCTATCTTCATAATCAATTATTGAAGACATTTTATCAACTCCAATTACAAGAACTTTCTTGTATTTACCAGTTTCAATAAATTGTGCTCCTGTAGATAAAGCATAAATAAATCCAGAACAAGCAGCTATAAGGTCAAAACCCCAAGCATTTTTCATTCCAACTTTATCACAAATAATATTTGAAGTACTTGGGAATGGGTGGTCTGGTGTAACTGTTCCAACAATAACTAAATCAATTTCCATTGGATCTAAATTCATTTTAGCCAATAATCCATTAACAGCTTCCACAGCCATGTCAGATGAAGCTCCTTCTTTTTGGATTCTTCTCTCTTTTATACCTGTTCTAGTTGTAATCCATTCGTCTGTTGTATCAACAATTTTTGCTAACTCCTCATTAGACAAAACATAATCGGGAACATATCCGTTTACTCCTGTTATTGCTGCAGTTACTTTTCCCATAATTTAATTGAATGCTTCATTTACTTTTGACGCTAAACCAGATTTAGCTACTTCAAAAGCGTGTAATATCATATTCTTAACAGCCACATCATTAGAAATTCCATGACCGATAATCACGTTCCCTTTTACTCCAAGAATAGGCGTTCCACCATAATTTTCGTAATTGAAACGATCAAAATATTCATCTTTTATTCCTCTTTTCTTCATCAGGTAAAAAATACCTTCTGCTTCCTTAAGGACAATATTGCCTGTAAAACCGTCACAAACGATTACATCAGCTTTACCTAAAAACAAATCACGACCTTCAATATTTCCAACGAAATTAATCTCATCAGATTCAGCCAATAATTTGTAAGTAGCAATTGTCAATAAATTTCCTTTAGACTCTTCTTCACCGATACTTAATAATGCAACTTTTGGATTTTCAACACCATAAACATTTTTAGAGTACAATGCCCCTAATAGTGCAAATTGGTAAAGAACATCCGGTTTACAATCAGCATTAGATCCAACATCCAATAAAATAGAATTAGATCCATTTATTGTTGGTAATGTAGATGTAATACATGGGCGAATGATCCCAGGAATTGTATTTATTTTGTAGATAGATCCTACAAGCATTGCGCCTGTATTCCCGGTACTAGCAAAAGCTTGAATTTGCTTTTCAGCTAATAAATCAAAACCTACTGAAATAGAACTATTTGGTTTTTGAGGAATCGCACGAGTTGGATGATCGTGCATCGTAATAATATCCGGTGCATGAACAATTTCAAAATCTGTTGGATTCCCTCCAAACTTAAAAAGGCAACTCAAGATTACATCTTGGTCACCTATTAATACAATAGTTGTATCTTCAGGAAGCTCTTTTTGGGCAAGAATTGCTCCTGACACATTTGCATCTGGAGCAAAATCACCACCAAAAATATCAATTCCTATCTTCATCAAGAAGAAAATTATTTTCTATTAACAGTTAATTAAACTGCAACTTCTTTTTCTGCTACGACTCTACCTTTGTAATAAAGTTTCCCTTCATGCCAGTGAGCATGGTGAAACAAATGTGGTTGTCCTGTCGTTGGGCAAGTCGCAATATTATCAGCTACTGCTTTAAAATGCGTTCTTCTTTTATCTCTTCTTGTAGTCGAGATTCTGCGTTTTGGATGTGCCATCTTACTTTATTTATGCTTTTTAATTCAAATTTTTCAATATAGACCATCTTGGATCAATATCATCGTTATTATTGTCGCCGTCATCTTCTACTTCTTCGGAATCATCTTCATCATCCTCATCGTCGAAGTCTTCGTCGTCATAATCTTCATCATCAAAATCGTCGTCATCATCATCGTCGTTTGCATTAATTACATACTTCTCTAACAATTCCAACATTTCTGGGTTACATTCTCCTTGCTCATGAACTACCCTTACAGGTAATGAAACAGAGATTAACTCATAAATATTCATTTTTACATCAAGCTCATACGCTTCAAAATCTAAAACAACCAATGCTTCGTCGTCTGTAGTGTCACCACCAAATTTGTAAACAATTTGATATTCACCTTCAACTTCTTCTTCAATAGGATCTGTACATCTATCACAACTTGTTGTTACAAGTCCTTCAACATGAAAAACACCTATTAGCATTGTTTCTTTTTTTTCCAATTCTAAACGCACGTGAACTTTTCCACTTTGTATAATTGAATATTCTATGTCATCAAAGAACGTGTCCGAAATTTCAAATTCAAATACATGAAAACCAATCTTTAAACCAACAAATGGTATTATATATTCGTGTTTCGACATACTTTTCTCCTAAAATCGGACTGCAAAGTTAACATTTTTAACTGAAAATTGTTAATATCTATCAACTTTTTAACAATTTTTTATTTGAAATGTATTTTGAAGCCCGTTTTACAACTTATTTTTAAGCAAAATTTAATCCAAAGAACCTGCTTTCTTTTTCTCTGGAGCTTGTATTTTTAAAGGGTTTGCTGTTATTTCCTTCCGCAATTTTTGTTGACGAAAAACATCCATTGCTAAGTAGATAGCATTTCGCATCGATTGTGCTGAAGCGATGCCTTGACCAACTATATCGAACGCTGTCCCATGATCTGGAGATGTTCTTACAACTGGAAGGCCTGCTGTAAAATTCACTCCTTCGTCAAAAGAAATTGCTTTAAACGGAATTAATCCTTGATCGTGGTACATTGCTAAAACAGCATCGTATTGAAACATAGAAGAAGATCCAAAAAATCCATCCGCTGGAAATGGTCCAACAGCAATTACATTATTTTCTTCTTTTGCTTTATTGATTGCGGGTAAAATAAGTTCCAAATCTTCTGTACCCATTTTACCATTTTCACCAGCATGAGGATTTAAACCTAAAACCGCAATTTTTGGACGTGTTATTCCAAAATCATTTTTCAAGGATTTTTCAACTGCTAAAATCTTATTATATATTTTATCGATAGATAATGAACCGCTTACTTCATTGATTGGAATATGCGTTGTCACTAATGCTACTCTAAGTGTATCACTTACCATCATCATTAATGCTTCATCCATACCAGCCATTTCAGCTAAGTATTCAGTATGCCCAGGAAATTTAAATCCTGTTTTTTTCATTGCTTCCTTAGAAATCGGAGCTGTTACTAAAACATCAATTTTTCCGGCAGCTAAATCTTTCGTTGCGGCTTCTAAAGACATTAATGCGAATTTTCCGCCTACTTCTGTAGCTTTACCTAATTCGAATGGAATTTCTTCGTTCCAAACATTGATAACATTCACTTTTTTGTTATGTATCTCATCTGCATCTTTACATGCCTGATACATAAAATCTGGAAGTTTGATTGCTTTTTTATGGTAAGAAATTGTTTTCGTTGAAGCATAAATCACCGGTGTGCAATCCACTAGAATTTGTGAATCACTTAGCGCTTTAATTAAAACTTCAGGACCTATTCCATTTATATCTCCAATGGAAATTCCAACTCTGACAGGACTAGCTGTCGCTAATTCTCTTTCTTTATCTTTATCCATTATTTGTAATTTTTCACAAAGTTCAACAATAAACGAACTCCTGAACCTGTTCCACCTTTTCCTTTGTAATCGACTGGAGCATCTAACCAAGCTGGACCAGCAATATCCATATGAATATAAGGTGCTTTCACAAAATGCTCTAAGAATTTTCCGGCTGTAATCATCCCTGCATTCGCTCCACCAATATTTTTCAAATCAGCGATAGGTGATTTCATCTCTTCGTAATATTCATCCCAGAAAGGAAAACGTACCACTCTTTCGAATTCTTCATTTCCAGCTTTTTCCAATTGGTTGAAATATTTATCATCTGCATTTCCCATAATGATTGAAGCATGATGACCAATAGCTCTTAAAGCTGCTCCTGTTAAAGTTGCAGCATCAATTACTAATTCTGGATCGAATTTTTTAGAATAAGCCAATGCATCTCCTAAAATCATTCTTCCTTCAGCATCTGTATTCAATACTTCAACAGTTGTTCCATCATACATCGTAACGATATCACCTGGTGCGTAAGCATTCAATCCTGGACGATTATCAGTAGCAGGAACTAAGGCAATAATGTGTGTTTTCAAATTGTTTAACGCTGCTGCATAAACTGCTCCAACTACACATGCTGCACCAGCCATATCGCTTTTCATGCAATCCATTGAACCTGGAGTTGGTTTCAAACTTAAACCTCCAGTATCATAAACAACACCTTTTCCAACTAAAACGATTGGTTTTTTATTCGTTGGTTTCTTTGGTTTATATTCTACAATTGTAAATGTAGGTGGATCGATTGAACCTTTATTCACCGCTAATAAACCTCCCATTTTCAACGCTTCAATTTTAGATTTCTCTAGAATTTGAACAGTTATTGGCGCTTCTTTTGCTAAAGCCTCAATTTGTTCGCTTAATTGAACTGCGTTTAAATGCGAAACTGGTTCATTTACCATGTCTCTTGCCCAAAAAACAGCTTTGATAGTATTGTTTAATTCTTCAATTCGTCTAGCGCTAACAGCACCTCCAACAAGAATTGCAGTTAATTTATTCGCTTGTTTTTCAGAATCTTTTAAATATTTGATGAATTGATAATTTGAATAAGCAATTCCTTCAGCAACATTTAATACTGCACTTTCTTCTCCAATTACTTGAATTTTTACAGCTTCTTTTCCTATTAATTTTTGAACTGTTGAACCTGCAACTCTTAATTTCTCAGCATCTTGATCTCCTTTGATAAAGTATGCAATGCTATCAGCACTTTTTAAATAATCAGATTTTTTATCACTTTTCAAGAAAACTTTAAGGAAATCACCTAAAATCACTGGTAACTCTTTAATATCCGCATTTCCAGTTAATGATTTTTTTGTACCAACGATAACGAGATGTTGCGTACTTTCTACTTTTGTATATTTCTGTATGTACATACTTCTATTTTTTGAATATGTACAAATTTACATTTTTAAAGGTTACATCAAATAGCTAAACTGAATCAATATAAATTAATTTGCTGATTTTCGCTTCTCTAATTCCGCCAATAATTCATTCAACTTCGAAAATCGTTTCCATGAGGTTAATTCAATGTTGAAATTGGTTAACAATATCTCTTTTTGAAACAAATGATAAATGCGTTGTTTACCTAAGAATGTTGCGTTTTTCTCTTCGAATTTAACATTGAATTCGTTTAAAGGAATTAAAATATTGGATAATTTTCCGTTCAATGTATTAATGATTGACAACTCTACCAAATCATTTTGAAAATCAATTTCAACTAGCATACCCATTTTATAGGATTTGAAGAGTCGTTTTGAGTAAAAATAGATTCCTACAACAGAAAGTAAAATATTAATGATGTTGTAATCATTAATGAAAACAAGCATTGGAGGATATTTATTTCCTGACCAAGCAAAACAAGGATAAGTAAATACAAGCAGTATACCAACCATCCAAGCTAGCATTAAAACCACTGAAAATTTAATTATTAAGGTAAAATATCCATCTGTTAGTTCATGGAATTTTTCTTCAATTGTAAATTTCATAGTAAATAGAGTTAATGTTTAACTCTTCGCTCAAAGTAAATATAAAAAAATTTACTGAAATTTTTAAATTAAATGACTAACAAATATTTTCAATCGTTTATTCTTCCTCAACAGATTCTTCTAAATTTTCATCTGTTTCATTTTCTCCATCTTCTTTCTCTACTTCAGACCAATCGACGTCATAAAACTCCCTGTTCATAGATCTACCTAAATGGTAATTTGTAATGATAATATCGAGCAATTTTTCTTTTACTTTAATCGTTTCTTCGATATCTGGTAAATTGGGATTCAAACAAATATCACCTAAATATTTGGTTTTAGATAAATCTCCTCCCAACCATCTTCCATCACGTTTACCATTTACATATGTTCCAACTTGGTTTAATTTACCATATGGATCGTAAAATTTCCAAACTCCAGATGGAAGTCCATTTTTCATCAATCCTTCGCTTTGTAAAGTACCATTATCATAATGATTTTTCACGTAACCATTAATCGCATTTGCAGCCATTTTTTCCCAAAATGTATAGAACTGGCGAATTTCATAGTGATCGCTGTGAGAACAATCATACTTCTCATACTTTTCAATGATATAACTTTTAGAAATTAAGTTACCTAAAGTATCTAATTGAGAATAAATACCTTTTGAATTGAAAGAGATTGAATCATTTAATTTAATGACCGAATCAAAATAATTTACTTCATACAATGCTTTTCCATAGTAATCATAATATTTCCACAATCCTTTTTTCTTACCTTTTGACATTCCACCATCTCTTGCAATCGTATCATTAGGATAGTATTTTGTTAAATGATAATTGACATTGCTTTTATTTACCAAACTAGGGCGACCATAATAAGGTTTTTCATAGTAATCCATTCCAATACCATGGTCTGACAATACTTTGTCTAAGGATTGAGAACTTGTTATATCTGATGGTCGGAAGTAAATAGAATCTTTCCAATCAAATGTATAACGAACGCTTAATTCGTTTTCTTCCCAAATTTTTTCTTCAATTGGATAAGAATATAAAAATTTAACATAATGATATTTCGTTCCTAATGAATCAAATGCTTCATAATCATCGATAGGTTGACCGTTTAAGAAGAAACCTCTTTTTGCAATTTTCCCATTAATATGATAAGCTTTTGATTCACCTTGTAAAGCTCCATTTTGAAAATTCAAACTATACAAAAGTGTTGTATCTATATCAGGTAATGTTAAATAAGTTTCTAAATATCCATCTAAAGCACCTTCACTGTAATTGCTTTTTGTGAATACAAGATTGTTTCGTTCTATAGCTGGACCATGATTGTAATCATTCAAATAATTTTCTCTTTGTTCAATTTCTCCTTTCCAATTAAAACGAAGAAATTCTCCTTGTTTCAAACCTTTTTTATAATTCGTTGTCGTTTCTAAAAAATGTGTTTTCTTTTTTGGAAGTTCTTCCCATGGAGATGTTTCTTCATAATATTCTTCATCTTCCTTTGCTGCTGGTTCAGCGTAAGAATATGTCTTCAATACACCATCAATTTGGCCATTTAAAAACGGCACTTCAAATAATAACTTTCCAAATTGGTCTTTTACTTTCCATACACCTTCTGGTTTACCATTTAAATACTTTCCTTCTATGTTTTTTGAAAAAACTGGAATATCCTTTTCTTTAATTTTTGGAGTTTTAGACTCTTCTTCATATTCTTCCTCATAGTATTGATCTTCTTGGTACAATTGAGGTTGATAAATATATTCTGAAAAGAAAGGCAGTAATGAGAATGTAACTTGCTCAAAATTACTGCTACTTAATTCACTAGCATCTATAATGTTATAAATATATTCGTATTTTGATTTGCCTTTTTCCTTATATTTTGCGTAATCAGAAATTAATTGATAGCTAAATGAATTCGTACCTGGGAAAGCTAAATTAATTGATTGATTTAATTTAACTTTTGGTTTTTTTGCATTCAATTGAACAGCAATTTTACCTGAAAATGGAATTGATTCTTTAAATAATATATCATCTGTTGCTACATCAAAATTTGTTTCAAACTCATTAACACTATTAATTGGAATTGAATCTCTAACATCAAAATTATTATATTGACTTGCAGATTGTGTAGATTTTAAAGTTATATTTTGAAAATGATAGTGTTTAAATCCCGTCCAATTATCAAATTTTTCACCGAAAATAACTTCTTGATTATTAAGATTTGTTCCATTTATAGAATATCCATTCATATTTAATAAGTGTTCCTTAGGAAAATAGATTCTAGAATATAAAATAGAAGTATCTTCTCTACTCCAAGATTTCCATAAAATTACTGAATCCACTTCTGTGAAAAAGCGAATAGAATCCATTTTGTCATATTCAAAAAATTCTCTATAGTTATATGCTTTAACTTCTAATCCATCAATAATAAATGTTTTGAAAGTTTCAGGTTCAAATTTCATTTTTTTAAAATCACCCAATGAATCAAATATGATTTCATGAAATAATTTCCCATCGTAATCGTAGATCGTTTGTAAAAATTGATTTGAATCAGGTAAATAAGAAACAATGTCATAAGGTTTTCCATTATCCCAAAAGATTGTATCTTCTTTCAATAATTTTCCATCTTTGAATTCATAACGAAACATTAATTGACCATTTGGATAGTGGCGCTCATATATTCCTTTGTATTTAAATGAAAAACCTAAACTGTCAATTGCTTTTCCTCGTTTAATGTATTTATCTTTTTCAGCGTCATAAACTTCATGAATAAAATTTAATCCTTCTTCAGGATAATATTCACCCTCCATGTAATCCCCCTCATCATCATAGTTGTAATCATCTTCGTCTCCTTCTACATAGTCATCTTCTTCTTCTACATTTTTTGTAAAATTAATCTCAGCTAAATCTATTGATAAATTATAAGGCGGATAAGTATATTGAAAATTATAACCTTCAATATCTGTTTCATCGGCATTTATTAATTTGAATCTAACAATTGGTTGTTTCACTACTTTCTTTTTATCTTCAATCGTATATTCAGCTGTAACTATTTTATTATCTCTTTCAATAATTTCATTAAATTCGTCATCATAGGTAATATTCAATTCTCTTTCAATCCAACTACCAGCTTCAGCATCATTTAAAAATTCTCCTTCAAAAATTGGGTATTTTCCAATCATCTTATTATAATAGTACCCAGATTTTAAACCATTTGAAAAATTTACAATTTCAATAATTGTATCCGTTCTAGGAAAACCATTTACGATATAAAACTCTTTATCTTCTTTTGTAATTCGTTGATTTTTCAGATTTCTTGTTTCTATTTTCCATTCACCATCTTTCAAACCATTAATGAATTTTCCTTTTTTCAAAGTATCTCCATGAAAATTAAACCATACAGCATCACCATCTAACATGTTATTTTTAATCGTAAAAATACCTGCAACTTTTTTAGAAACTATTTCATAATTTCCCGTTTCATTAACCAACGCAAAATCAGAAAAATATTGAATGTATTTTCCATCTGGAATTTTATCTAAACATGGGGTAATATCTTTGTCAAATTGATAACTCATTTCCAATAAAGGGTATGGATTTTTATCAATAGCTTTTCTCAAATATTTGTCAATTTCTTGATTTTGTTGGTTGATTGTTTTTTTATAAACTCTTAATTCCTGTTTAAATAATTTAATATTACGTTTAAATTCTTTTTTACTCAAATCTTTACCTTGATTTTCTCTGTAATAAATAGTCATAAATTTTTTAAATTTCCTGACTTTCATTCCGTAATAGTAATAACTATTTGCATTGGTAGCTATTTGAAAAGGGTACTCAAAATAGGTTCCTCCATTATAACTTAAAGTATCAATCTTCTGAGAAAACCCTATGTTTGCAGAAAGAAAAATGACCGTTGAAATAAAAATTTTAACGATCGAAAAGTGAAATTTACTATTCATATGTATATGTTTCAATGGAGAAATATTCTTTATCATTAGATGCATTTTCTTTTTGGTGAAGAATCATAATTGGTTCTTCTTTTTTATTGAATTGAAAATTCGAAATCATTCGTGTTACATATACCTCATCTGCAAACGTAGAATCAATATAACCGTTACAAATTCCTTTATTATTATAAGTAAATGAACGTTTGTAATCAAAAGGATAAACTTTTTTCAACCAATAATCAGGAAATTTTCCTGATTGTTTGTCATAAATAAACATCTTAACGTTTTGTTCTTTTACTTTATTTGATACTTGATATTTTTTAGAAGGAAAAAGTGGTGTTCCCCAACCAATAATATCTTTAGGATCTGGTTTTAAAATCGAATCTACCGAAAGTGTACCCCAATATTTTGAGTTTAATAAGAAATAACTAAAATCTCCAGTTTCCATGTCTTGATATGCTAAATATTTCTTTGCTCCTTTTCGCTTAACAAACATTTTAAAATCTAATTCTCTAACTTCTGGATCGAAAAATTGATGTGTTTCAGAAATACGTTTAGCTGTTTTTGTAACGATTGTTTTACGTTTTACCTCAGAATAACCATAAGTATCTTTTTCACCGGTATAGCTAAATAAAATTGAGCCAATTTCTCTGTCATCATAATAGTAATGAACATTTAACTGTATAATTGCCCCTAATTGATTAAAGAAGTATTCTCGCATTTCTCTAGGAACAGCTCCATTAATGCTTGCCAATGGATTTTGAACCTCTCTATCTAATTTGAAGGTCTTACGCGTGATCTTTTTGATTTTATGTGCTTTAATAATAGAATCCGTGAACCAAATGGGAAAAGACACATCATTTTCATCTTCGGTTAGTAAAGTATTCAAATGAAAAATTGAAGATTTTTTAACTTGATAAGTTAATTTATTTATCTCTTCAGAATTATCTGAACAAGCAGAAATAGCAAATAATAATAAAAATATCGAAAGTCTATGCAGTGCCATTCAATAAAGATAATCTTAAACTAAATGCAATAATTTAAGAAATAGAAAATTAATGAACAATTGATTTTTTATAGCGATGAAAAGGTAATTGAATTATAATTTGAAAGATTGGGTAAGAAATAAAAGGGTTAACTCAAATGATTTGAGTTAACCCTTAATTTTTTTATTTTAAATCTGGCATTTCTCTTGTAAATGCTGGAATTCCTGTAATATCCATACCTGTAATTAACAAGTGAATATCATGTGTTCCTTCATAAGTAATAACTGACTCTAAATTAGCCATGTGACGCATCATTGAATATTCACTAGTAATACCCATTCCACCGTGAATTTGACGAGCTTCTTTAGCAATGTTTAATGCAATTTCGCAGTTGTTACGTTTCGCCATTGAAATTTGAGCGGAAGTTGCTTTTCCTTCATTTCTTAACTGACCTAAACGGAAAGTTAATAATTGAGCTTTAGTGATTTCAGTAATCATTTCAGCCAATTTCTTTTGCGTTAATTGGAAAGCAGCAATTGGAACTCCGAATTGTGTTCTTTCTTTAGAATATCTTAATGCTTGATCATAACAATCCATAGCAGCACCTAAAGCACCCCATGCAATTCCGAAACGAGCAGAATCTAAACAACTTAATGGAGCACCTAATCCAGATCTTCCAGGTAAAATATTTGCTTTAGGAACTTTTACATTCACAAAAATTAATTCACCAGTAGCAGAAGCTCTTAATGATAATTTTCCATGCATTTCAGGAGTTGAAAATCCTTCCATTCCTCTTTCTACAACGATACCATGAATTCTTCCAGTTTCATCTTTTGCCCAAACTACAGCGATATCTGCAAATGGAGCATTAGAAATCCACATTTTAGCACCATTCAAAATAACGTTTTCACCATCACCAGCATCTTTGAAATTTGTAATCATTCCAGCTGGGTTTGATCCATGATCTGGTTCAGTTAAACCAAAACATCCCATCATTTCACCTGTAGCTAATTTTGGCAGGTATTTTTGTTTTTGTTCTTCAGATCCATATTTCCAAATAGGATACATTACTAAAGAGCTTTGAACTGAAGCAGTAGATCGTAAACCTGAGTCACAACGCTCTAATTCTTGCATAATCAAACCATAAGAAATTTGGTCTAAACCTGGTCCACCATATTCCTCTGGAATGTAAGGTCCGAAAGCACCTATCTCCCCTAACCCTTTTAATAAATGAACTGGGAAAGTTGCTTTTTCAAAATGCTCATCTATGATTGGAGAAACTTCTTTCTTCACCCAAGCACGTGCAGCATCACGAATCATTTTATGCTCTTCTGTCAATAAATCGTCCAAATTGTAGTAATCTGGTTGTACGTATAAATCTGTTGCCATATTAATGTTTCTATTATAACTTTGTAAAAATAATTAAAATTTTTATCGTTTGCAGATTTTTTAATTAATTTAGATGATATTTGTTAAATCTTTTCATTGATCAGTTTATTTTGTTAAATATTACACATCAAATAGTCGGATATAATTCAACAGTTTCAATTCCTTCACATTTAATTGAAAGAGAATTTAACATCACCAATTTTTTAATACCTATCATTATTGTTTCCTTTTCATTAATAACTTTAGCAAAATATAGAAATACGCGTATTATTATAATATTATCAAAATTGTTTTTGAGTTCAAAAAATTTAGAATATGTGTTGAAGGAAGAAATGAGAATAAATTCAATAAGTTCTATAGCATTATTGATAAACTATTTCATTGTTTTTAATGCTTGCATATTTTTATGTTCATATCATATTCTTCATCAAACAACTCTTCATTCAATTCTTTTATCAATAATTGTTTCAATAAGCTTTATCTCAATGCAAATCATAGGTTTGTGGCTTGTAGGGATAATTTCTGGTGAAAGTAAATCAATAAACATTCCAATCACCGAAACTGTTATTTTGTACGAAACATTTGGTATAATTTTATTTTTTGTTGCATTGTGTTGGATGTTAAATCCTCAATTATCAGATATATTTTTAAAGGTATTTGAAGCTGTGATTATTCTAGAAATAATCGTTCGTTTTTCAAAATGTGTCTTTTCTGTTTTAAAACGAGGTGTAGTATGGTATTATATTATTTTATATCTTTGCACACTTGAAATTTTACCGCTTGTTATACTGTATTTATACATAAAGGTAAATTTCATTTATTAATTTGATTGTGAATATTTTAAAGTACTGAAAATTGGCTATTAAAACTATATTGGTATCGCAACCAAAACCCGAGGGAGACAAATCGCCATATTATGATTTGGCTGATAAATATAAATTGAAAATTGATTTTCGACCTTTTATTAAGGTAGAAGGAATTAGTGCTCAAGAATTTCGTACTCAAAAAGTGAACATTCCTGAGCATACTGCTATCATTATGACTTCTAAAGCTGCAATTGATCACTTTTTTAGAATTGCAGAGGAAATAAGATTTGAAGTTCCTGATACAATGAAATACTTTTGTATTTCAGAAGCAGTTGCTTATTATCTTCAAAAGTATGTAAGTTTTAGAAAAAGAAAAATTTTCTTTGGTAAACAAACAATTGAAGAATTGGTTGAATTAATGAAAAAACATAAAGGAGAAAAATTCTTACTTCCTTGTACTGATATTTTACGAGATAAAATTCCTGAAACTTTAGAAGAAAACAATATCAATTTTACAAAAGCAACTCTTTACAGAACTGTTGCTTCAGATTTATCTGATTTAGAAGATGTATATTATGATATGCTAGTTTTTTTCAGTCCTGGTGGAATAGAATCTTTAATGAAAAACTTTCCAGATTTCAAACAAAACAACACATTTATTGCTGCTTTTGGACCAACAACAGCTAATGCAGTGTTAAAAAATAATTTACGTTTAGATGTACATGCTCCTCAACCAAATGCTCCTTCAATGACAGCAGCAATTGAATTGTATGTGAAAGAACAATTAAAAAAGAAATAATAAATTTTAATATTAAAATTTAAAAGTCTATTAGTTTATTCTAATAGACTTTTTTGTTTCAACCCTCTCCAAAATTCATACAATATAGGTTTTTAAAATTTAAAATTCATTTTAAGTGTTATCCACCTCTATCAGTTCATAATTTCTCGTTTTCATAAATTTAAGTTACATTAAGTTTACCATATTTGTTGTACTTAATTTATTACAATTATTATGAGATATATTTATTTGTTTATCAGTATTTTACTATTTACATTTTCATGCGTTCCAGCAAAAAAATATAATGATTTAGTTGCTAGAGAAAAGAAATGCAATGAAGAATTAGAAAATTACAAAGCAAGTTCAATAGATTTTCAAGGAAAATTTAAAGATATTGAAGCTAAATATTTAGTCATATCTAAAGAGATTGCTTCATTAAAAATTGACACCAACGAATTAGGAACAAAATTCAGATTATTGCAAACACAATATGATAAAATTGTAGATCAAAACGAAGTATTAGAAAACAAATATGATAAATTAAGATTGTCTGGAGCGAAAGAAACATCTTTATTACAATCTGATTTAGAAGCAAAAAATTTAGAATTACAACGTAAAGAAGATGCTTTAGAAAACATTGAAAAAGAATTGAATTTAAAATCTAAATTATTAGCTGAAAGAGAACAACGCGTTAATGAATTAGAAGAATTAATTAAACGTAAGGATGATGCTGTAATGGCATTAAAAACAAAAGTTTCAAATGCATTAAAAGGATTTGAAAATAAAGGCCTAACAGTTGTCCATAAAAACGGAAAAATATATGTTAGCCTAGAAGCAAAATTGCTATTTAAAACTGGAAGTGTTGCGGTTGAGGAAGAAGGTAAAAAAGCCTTAATTGAATTAGCGAAAGTATTAGAGCATGAAAAAGACATTGAAATAATTGTAGAAGGTCATACCGATACCGATAAATTAGCAAGTCCAACAAGTCCAAAAAACAATTGGGAACTATCAGTTTTACGTTCTACATCTGTTGTAGATATTATGATTTTAAATTCAAAAGTAAATCCAGCTCAACTAATGGCTGCAGGGCGTTCAGAATTTCACCCGGTTGATTCACAAGATAAAGCAAAAAACAGAAGAATTGAGATTATTATTTCACCTAATTTAAATGAATTGTTTGAGATCATAAATAAATAATTAAATTTATCAGCATTATTAACTTTTAACAAAAAAACAAAATGAAAAAATTTTTATTTTTATCTGTAGCTATCCTAGCATTCGTATTAGGTTCTTGTTCTAAAGAATCAAAATTAAACAGAAAATTAGACGGAAAATGGGATGTTGTAACATTTTCAGGTATAACGCCAGCTTCTGTAGGAATTACTACATTCACAATTGAATTTTCAAAAGATAAAAAAGGTAAAGGTTCATACGTTACTACTTCTATTTCTTCTTTTGGAACAGATACATCTACAGGGACATATGAATTAACAGATGATACAAAGATGACAATGACTGAAACTCCAACAGCAGGAAATACATCTACACCATATGCAATTACAATTAATAACTATAGTAAAACTGATTTAACTTTATCTGATTCTGATGGAACAGTAAATGTGTTAAAAAA
>CALPRR020000035.1 GCA_943326025.2 Candidatus Kuenenia stuttgartensis
AAAATATCGCTCGAAATTAATCCAATTTCCTTTGAAAAGAACTTGTTCATATTCATCAAAATTTTCACATTTTGAAAGTAACTTATAACTTCTTTCTGAAAGCAATTCTATCTTTTTATGAAGTCGAATTACTTCTGAAAAATAGGTTTCAATGGATGCAAAAACGAAGCTGATTGATTGCGTTTCTGAATGAGAAAAATACGTTTTTAAGTTCGATTTTAATTGACCTAAAGAAACATGATAATCACTCAAACGTTTGCGTTCAACTTCAGGAATTGTTAAATATAATTCCCAATCATTCGCCTTGATTTGCAAGATTAATAAATCAATAATAGTAAGGTCAATTTCTGGTTCATTTATATCTATTTCGCAAAATTCATTCTTTATTAACGATAATAAATTGTTTTTGTCTAAATATTCTTTCCAATTTCGAAGTGCAATTTGGTAGTCAATAAATGAACTATTTGCTAATTGGTTGATCCTTTTTCGCGCTTTTCGTTTGTTCCAAAAAGAACCATTTTCAAGATTGAAAAGTAAATATTCTGTTTCATTTTGTGATGGAAATTCTTTCCAATTTTGCTTTTCATTTTCAATTAAATCAACTTCATTTTTTAATTTCAAATAACGTTTTCGAAGGCTCTTATATTTTTTTTGTTGAGGCGAATTTGGTATCAATAATTTAAAATAATTCTTCTTTGATTCATTCTCGATCAATTGACAAATTGCCGCTTTTTTAATTACCTCATCCAATGAAAAAAGTGTGTCAAACGAATAAATGTTTTGCAATAATTCAAACATCTTTTTCCACTCAACAACGAGCTGATCGAAGGTCAAAAATTGAGCTGATTTTACAACGTGAAAAGGAAGAAATTGTAACGCTAAATTTGACTTGTTTGTATAGATTTCTTGGATGCTTTTTTGGTCGACTAACCATTCTGAAACAAATGGAACATCACTAAAATAATTTGCATTTGTAAAATCAATTTCCTTCGAGAGTTGATGAAATTCATCGAACGTTACACCTCCTACCAATTCCTTTTTGGAAAGTAAATCCAACTGCAGTTGTAAATAATCTTTGTACTGTTCAGAAAGCAATAAATTATTCATTCGCCTTGGAAAGATTGTATCCATCTTATACCAAGTTTGCTCAAGCGATTTTAAAAAATCAGATGCATTTGTTTCGCTTGTTGTTACAAACGTAAAATCATCTAAGCCAAATTTTGAAAGCTTTTTTTGAAGTACTTCTAAAGCAACTCGCTTCTCTGAAATGACCAAAGTAGAAAGTCCTTGATTTAAAGATTTACCCAAAATATTGGTTAAAACTTGCGATTTACCTGTTCCGGGTGGACCTTGAATAACACAGTTCTCCTGTTGAATAGTTTCCAAAACATCCAGATGATCATTATCTGAAGCGTATAATAATTGACGATCAAACTCAAAAAAATAGTCCGATTTTACATCTTCTTTTCCTAAAAGTTGCTGAACATTTTCGTTGAGATCATCTACCAAAGATAGCTCTTCTAAATCTCTTAAAATTTGAAAACGATGGTGATGAAAATTTCCAATCGTATATTTTTCTGTGACCTGAAAATCTAAATTTAATGATTGAACCCACGTTTCAAACTGGTGAATAAAATCAATTGAAAAATCAATTTCAGGAAGTTCTAATTCATAAATTTCTTTGAAAGTATTTACTAAAAACGGATTGAAAATAAAACTTGAATCTGATAATGTAAACGTTAAATCATCCTCGATTTTTGATGTCTTAAAATCCAATGGAATTAAAAAAATGGGCGTTTCAACAAGTTTTGATTTTACCAACCAACTCAATGTTCCAACACTCAAACAAAGAGGTGAAATTCCTGTTTCTTTGAAATGATTTTCTGCTGATTTTAAGATCGTTTTTAATTCCGTTGTTGCTGTGATTTTGAATTCTTCCGTCTTCTGAAGTTCGCATTCAAAAACAGACGATTTGTTAGAAATATCAACCAATAAATCATTTATTGCGAATTGTGTAATTTCACGAATATGATTTTGTATATGATTTCTAACCGATTCCATTATGTTAAAATTATAAAAAAGTCTTGGTAATTGGCATTAATTTTGTATTTTAGAGCAAAGTATTTAATACAAAGCGTATGAAAAAATTTATACTTCTTGCAATAGCATTGATTTCAATACTTGAATTGAATGCTAAAACTCCTTTAATGTATTCGGATGATGAATATAACTGCGAGCTTTTTTCTAGCATCGATCCAACAATTTCGATTTTCCCAAATCCTACAAATTCGGATGCAACGTTGAACATTACATTGCCAAAAGCAGCTGCTGTTTCATACTCTGTATCAAATTCATTAGGACAACAAATCGAAGCGGATAACTTAGGAACGTTAAAAGACGGTTCTTATTCTATCAAATTAAATTCTACAGAATATTCAAATGGTATTTATTTCATCAAAGTAAGAATTGGTGATTCAATGATTACTCAAAAATTAATTGTGAAATAATTTACACAAACTTTTTTCAAAGGGAATTCTTATGGATTCCCTTTTTTTATGCCCTAAAGTCTTCTTTTTAAAAGTAAAATCTAACTAAAGAAAATTCAATAAATACTTAATTAAAATTATTTTACACATTTAATTTACATTTATTACACGTTTTTGTGTATTTTTTATATTTTTATAAGAATTAATCTAAAACTTAAAAAATATGAAAAAACAATTACTTACACTACTTTTTGCAATTAGCACAATAATCTCATTTTCTCAAGTACCGAGTTATGTTCCTACAAATGGGTTAGTTGGCTATTGGCCATTTAATGGAAATGCGAACGATGTAAGTGGAAATGGTAATAACGGAACAATTAATGGAGCTATCACCGGGATAGATAGATTTTTAGTTCCAACGGCATATTACTTTAATGGGAACGCGAATATTTTTATACCAAATGCATTTGATTATCCACAACGAACAGTAAATGTCTGGTTTTTTCCTACAATAGCAGGGCCAAGTTCAGGTCAGATACCATACAGTTTTATATTTGAATCAAGAGATCCAAATTTAATAAACGGAAGGTCAAGAATTACTTTTACTAATACAAATGTATGTATGGGTTACAACGGGGGTGTAGATGGTTGCTCTGGAGTTGTTCTGAATACCTGGAATATGGCCACGATTGTAAGAAATAGTGATAGTACTAGACATTATATCAATGGTGAAATTGTTTCATCTTCAATTCTAGGATTTGGGAGCAGTGGAAGTAGTTCAGGAACAAGATTGGGAGCTTCTGTTAGTGGATATGTTCCCTTTACAGGTACTATAGATGATTTAGCTATCTGGAACCGTGCACTAACACAACAAGAGATTACAGATTTGTATAACTCTTGTAAATCACCTACAGCTTTCATCACTCCTCAAGGAAACACAACTTTCTGTCAAGGTGGTTCAGTAACTTTAAATGCAACTACTGGAACTAATTACACTTACGAGTGGTACAAAGATGGGAACTTAATTAATGGAGCTGGATCTGCTACCTACCAAGCTAATTTAAGTGGTAACTATACTGTAAAAGTAATTGATGGAGCTTGCAATACAACCTCTTCTTCAACAACTGTTTCTGTTCTAAATTGTGCAAGCTTAATGGAAAATAATGGTGATAATACTTCAATATATCCTAATCCAATAAAAGATATGCTTAATATCGAGTCACCTTTCATGGATGGTAATATCATTTTAATTGATGCAAATGGTAAAACAGTTATCGAAATGAAAATTGAAGACAAGAAAACAAAAATAGATGTCAAAAATATAGTTCCTGGAACCTACAATTTGATTATCAAAAATAAAGATCAAATCATCGAAAAGAAAATAGTTAAACTTTAAAAATATGAAAAAACATATTACTTACACTTCTTTTTGCTATTAGCACAATAATCTCATTTTTCAAGTATCTAGTTATGTTCCTACAATATGGATTAGTTAGCTATTGGCCATTCAATGGGAATGCGAATGATGAATCTGGGAATGGGAATATTGGAACTGTTAAGGGCAAGCTTAAGAAAATTTCCCAATGGTTAAACAATTTAAAACAATCAAAAAATGAAACATAAAAATTTACTAATGACAGCAATTGCAATCTTCGGACTTGCAATAATTACAAGTGCACAATCAATTATATTCAGCCCTTCAAATCCATCTTTATGTGGCGTTCAGAGTATTTCAATTTCGGCTGAACTTGTTACTACGCCTTCTCCTGCATTGAATTTTCCTTACACAAAACTAACCGGATCAGAAATTTATGTTTCAACATCAGGTAGTAATACCACAGGGAATGGCACATTTTCAAATCCCTATCAAACCATTCAACATGGTATAAATAATGCGGTTAATGGTCAAATTGTAACCATATTACCAGGAACATATTCTGGCTCCGGCAATGTAAATATTTCAACTCAAGGAAAACAAATTATCGTTCAGAGCGAACAAGGTCCAATCAATACGATAATAGATTGTGCACTAAATGGGAGAGGTTTTTTGATTAACCAAGGTGAAACAATGACGACTGTTATTAAAGGATTGAGCATAATGAATGGTAAAACGAACGCAGCACCGTTGCTTTATGGTAGTGGTATTTTCGTGGAGGACAATTCAGGGATAAAAATCGTAGATTGTTTCTTTATAAATAATCAAGAAGGATGTATTCAATTTGGAGACAACGAAGTTTCAGGCCATCAAAGTGGTATAGAAAATTGTTCGTTTATTTCTAATTTAAATTCATGCATTGGTGCATCTAAAAAGTCATTTTACACAGAGTCGTGCTTTTTTTATAACAACTCAACGACTGGAGAACTATTTGGAAATGGTCATGTGGAAAACCCTTCTCAATACTATCAAAATTGCGTTTTTAAATGTAACCAAGGAAATATAATTGGTGGGCTAGGGCATGGAAAGATATTAAACAATTCCCTCTTTATTTCAAACACAACTGCACAAGGTATAATATATATGGGGACAAATTGGTCAGGCACAAACACTATTGATCATTGTACTTTTTATAATAATACATGTAATTATTATAATTCAAGTTGGTATGATCATACTGGTCAGGTATTATCTTCAATATTTTATCCAGGTGATGCACGAAGCCATGTTTCAGGAAATCAAGGTTCAATTCCTTTTTCATTTTCTTTAGGAAACAATATTTTAGGAAGTGGAAATATTCAAGGAAATCCTTTGTTTATAAATCCATCTAATTACAATTTTAATCTGGATGTAGCTTCCCCATGTATAGGTACGGGTGCAAGCGGCTCAAATATGGGTGCTGATATGAACTTAATACCATCATGGATGTTTAATTTTTTAGAACATTATTCAGGGAGTTTTAATAATATATTATGGGAAAACGGACAAACAACAGATACAGTAACTCTTTCAATAAGTCAAAGCCAATATGTCTCTGTTCAGTTTACTGATTGTGGTGCGACCTATACGGATAGTGTTTGGGTAGAATTCAATCAACAACCTACTCAACCCATAACTGCGTGTTACGAAACAGCAACATTTAATTCAACAACATGTCAATGGGATGTAACAGGTACTCAACCAACTCAACCAACAACTGCTTGCTATGAAACAGCAACGTTCAATCCCACAATATGTCAATGGGTTGTAACGGGTTCACAACCTACTCAACCAACAACTGCTTGCTATGAAACAGCAACGTTCAATCCCACAACATGTCAATGGGTTGTAACGGGTGCTCAACCTACTATTTCACAACCAACAAATCAAATAATCAACATAAACAACAACGCACAATTTGTAGTTAGTTCATCAGACCCAAGTGCAACTTACCAATGGCAAACAGATCTTGGTGTTGGTTTTCAGAATTTGAATAGCGTAGTTCAATATAATGGTACTACGAATGACACATTGACTATTTCAAATGTGACCATGAGCAATAACAATCAGCCGTTCCGTTGTATTGTTTCATCTGGTTCTTGCTCAGACACATCAAACATAGCTGTTTTAACAGTAAACAATAACATAGGATTAAATGAAACCTCACAAGACAATTTATTCTCAGTATTTCCGAATCCTGCAAAAAGTTTAATTAATGTAAAGGCAGACAACAAACTTATCGGAGAAGTGTATAAAATATATGATAACTCAGGAAGAGTTGTCTTTTCTGGAAAACTTGACTCACAAAATACAACAATTGAGTTGGGTAATTTATCAGGAGGGATTTATATGTTCAGCGTTGGAGAAAATATGAAACAGGCATTTAAAGTGATTAAAGAATAATCTAGCCCTTAACATCACATTTGATGGATATGGCGGGTAAAAAGTGCTTAATTGACAGTTCAATACTCCTGAAAGCAACAGCTCGCCAATCTGCAAAGAAATACAAAAAAATATGACAATAGCCTCGCAGAAATGTGAGGCTTTTTTGTTTTTTGGATTAAGATTATCCTCCCCCCTCGTTCCCTCCCGATATTTAATAAATGCCTGATGGGCAATAAATTAAGGACATATCACCCCAAAAAATGAAATTAATTCCTAAAATCTATAAATTATATATAATAAAAGAAACAATCCACACGTTACAAATAAAAAGACGACTATGAAATAATTTTACTTTAAAACTTACTTACTTATAATTTACAATAGTCATTCATTGGCTATACTTCTCCAAATTATTCTAGGTGATTTTTTTTAACTTAAAATTTATAACTATGAAACGTCTTCTCCTTATGATGTTACTAATTATTACAGTTAGTGCATCGATTCCTAGCAAAAAAAAAGTTTTAAAAACTTCTATCAAAGAACTTTGGAAAACTAAAATTGGATGTACATCCTACCGAACAATTCCCGTTGTTCAAGACGGTAAAATTTATATTGGATCAAACGGTAGATACTTTAGAGACGCAATATTGGATGAAGGCAATGGCGTTTATATTCTAAATGGAAAATCTGGATCTGTTTACAAAAATTTTGACAATAATCAGTTCGGTGATATGGATGTCAATGGGATTTTATCTGTAAACAATTACTATTACTACGGAAACGATAACGATGAATTTTTATGTGTCGATGAAAACGGAAAAACAATCTGGCGTTTACCTGCTGGGGGCGATATCGAGCATAAAGCTTCTTTAATCAAAATGAATAATCAAAACATTATTGTATTCGCAACAGAAACTGGTCAAATACAAGCGGTTAATGCGTTGAATGGGAATGTTGTTTGGAATTATTATGACAAAAATTACACTGGTTGGAAATTTGGAGAGAACAGAACTTTATTCAAGATAAAAATGCACTTCTCAGAAGACAATGTCTTTTTCAATGAGCCTAGTTTAGTAGATCTAAACGAAGACAACGTAAGTGATTTGATTTACAATAAAAACTGGGGAGATTTCTGCGCAATCGATGGAAAAACTGGGAAATTAATGTGGGAAATTGATAGAGATGATCAAAAGAATTACATTTCAAATATGGGCAGAGAAAAACCACTTATAATCGGCAAAGGTAAAAAAACACAAATCATGATGGTCCTTTACAACTATAACGATCAAAAATATGCTGTCGGTTTTTACAATGCGAAAGGTAAATTAATCGAAAGTGTTAAAACAAATCAAGATTTGGGATCGATAATGATTAGTCAAACTTCTAATGCATTCATCACTTCAACCGCAATTATTGTTCCTAGTGAAAAACCAAAAGATGTCAAAATCATTCCAATTGAAAATTCTACGCGTAAAAACAACAATGGAGAGATCGTTGAAAGATATTACGCTGGACAAGTGGCTGCGAACAAAATTATTTACAATGACGAACCTTGTGCATTGATTTTGTATCAATACGAAACTGAAAGTCAATCCAATCAATCGCCGATGTTATTAATCGGATTGAAAACTGGAAAAGTACATTTAAAAGTAAATCTTCCATCCAACTCAGAATTTGCACCTTTTGTGACAGATGTAAATAATGACGGAAAATTAGATGTCCTAGTTGGATGCTACAATGAGTACTTGTATTGCTTTGATTTAGATATTAATGCAAATCAATTAATAAACAATTAAACCTATTTGCCATGGAAACGTTAATTCAACAAAAAGGAAATAAAAGAATGCGTTACAGTATCGCATTTCTAACATTGATAACTATTTCTGGTATTAGTTATTATTACTATCTATCGAGATATATAGATGGTATTATACCGCCATTTGGAAAAAGCACACCTTTTATTTGTGAAACATTTGAAGCAGAAAAGGGCATAGAATTTCATCAACCTACGGGCACTCACATTGTCATTCCTGCGAATGCTTTAGTGGATGAAAATGGTAATACAGTAACTGGAAAAGTAACGCTGAAATTTAGAGAATTTCAAAATGCAAGAGAAATCTTTTTATCTGGTATACCAATGCAATTAAAAGAAGATCGTTCTAATTATTTTTCTTCAGCTGGAATGATGGAATTGCGTGTTTTCAAAGAAGATAAACCTTTACAAATAGCTAAAGACAAAAAGGTTGAAGTAGAATTAGCTTCTGCAATTCAACCAACAGGTGATTATAAATTATACCAATTTAAAAATGATGTAGAATGGGATAATGGAACAACTTTTGAGACGAAAAAGAATACGCGAAGAGATGAAGCATTAGCTGCTTTACCTGATCGTCCAGCTGCTCCAACAAATCCACAAATAGACACTTCTAAATTTATTTTCGAACTAATTTCTGACTATAGCAAAATGCCTCAACTAAAGACTTGGAAAAACATTAAATGGCGATTCATTCGATCAGAAGATCAACTTGAACCTCAAGAAGCGTTGCGTATTTCATGGGATAAAATTTCAATTGAGCCATTGGAAAATGAAGAAAATACATTCACATTAAAATTTAGTGTTAAAATGATCGGGCCAAAAAGTGAAATAGTTTCTAGAACCTATTCAATGGTTGCCTCCCCAGAACTCACAGGAAAAAAATTAGAGTTAGCGATTAGAAATTACAACGATAAATTAGAAGAATATAAAATCGAATTTGCAAAAATTGAAGAAGAAGAAAATAGAATAATGTTAGAAAGTGGCCTTGTCAATGTATTTCAAATTGCTGAATTAGGAATCTTCAACATTGACTGCTTAAAAACAGACAACATTTTAGCAACAGTAGATTTCAACTTTGATTTTGAAAATGAAATTTCTCCAAAGTTGAATAGAGTGATGCTTTATTTAGTATTACACAAAGAACGTTCAGTTGTGAAATTCAATGCGTTTGATTGGGATCATATTCCAGTAGCCAAATCTGATTGTTCACTTTTAGCTGTTTTGCCAAACGGTAAAGTTGCCTATGTGTCAAAAGAGAACTTTGAGAAGACAATTTCTAAATTCAATAAATTGGTTTCAGGAATGGTTATCAATTTTAAAACTGAAAGAAAAGAATATAGTGAAGTCGCTGATTTATTCAAAACACCAAGTGATGCATCGAGATTAAATTAAAAAACTAAATTTTTGAGTCATGGAAAATATATTAAAAACATTATTTGCTATACTAGTTGCAAGCGCTTCTGTCTTGGCAAATGACAACGAATGGAAATCAATTGATTCAGAAATTAAATTTGTTTTCATTCCAAAACAATCAAGTACAAAAATTGAATTGATACGTTTGTATAAAAACAATGTTTTCGAACATTTAATTTATACACCCGATAAAAAATACTCTAAATCGAATGAAAATTTAGAACAATTACATAAAAGTAATGTCAAACGCAATACAGGTACTTACAGTTTAAAAACAGATAAATTAAGTTTTACTTGTTTGGAAAAAGATTTTACTTCGGATATCTACACAAAACAGTTGGTAATTGCTGATCGTAAAATTTACAAAAACAAACTACAAAGTTTACTAAACAAAAAAGAGTTTCTGTTCAAATCAACCGCTGTTAAAAAATATGAAATGCCTTTTTACTTAGACCCAATTTCAAATCGAATTGTAACCAATTCAGATGCTGAAAAAAAATTAGATTTAAGTGATTTAGTAAACTTCTTAACGAAAAAGAAACAAAAAGAGTTAGATAAATATCAAGCAATTATTGATTTTCTCCAAAAAGATATTGCACTAGATGAAGAACTAAAACTGACAAATTATCAAAAGTTAGACGAACAAATGGTGCGCAATATTTTAAGCGGAAACGAACGCACAGCAAACAGCAAGTTATTAGCAGAAAGCATCGCCATTTTAGGGAAATTAGCAAATTTGAATATCCGAAGCATTGATGGAGTGATCAAACAAGAAAAAGGATTCGGTTATCAAAATATTGAACATTCTTGGAATCAAATAAATAGCAATGATAAAGCCGTTTTGAGCGATGCTTTCATGGGTGATAACTGGTTAGTGGTAAATCCTAATCTGATGATTTTCACCCATTTTCCAAATAATGAAACAGATCAATTGCTAGAACATCCCATTTCGATAACTGATTTTAATCAACTTGTGTGGATGGAGCCAAAAAGTGTAGATGCAAAATTCAATACATTTTTACCAGCTAAACATTCTTTAACAGCGAACAATAAAGTGGATGTTTTAATCAATGAAACACCCATTTCGATGAAAATTGAATTTTTCAATTTCAACGTTGCAAAGAATGAATTTGATAAAAATGCAACATCAATTCCAAACATCAAAACAGAACAATTCGAAAACAAAACTTACTTCAATATTCCAATTGAAGCACCGTTTGGAAAACTTGTCATGTCAACACCCAACGGTTTTAAAATTGTCTATTTAATTAACAATAATGGTCAAGAAGAAACAGAAGTTAGAGATATTATCAAAAAGGTTTTTCTTAAAAAATCAGTGCTTTCAAAAACAAATAATACTTTAAAACCAAAACTTAACACTACTGTGAAAGTGCTTGCATGGGAAAATTCCACAGAACCCTTTTTAAAGGATTTATCGAATTTGATCAAAGAAGATCCAACATTACTTCAATCTCCACTAATTGCCGAAGCAAGAAAATTCTACGGACAAAAAGAATTGGAAGGGAAAGAAAACAACAAAGTAATTTTAGAATTTTTTAAAGGAACGGGAAATGGAAAAATAAAAAGCGACGAAGTAGCATGGTGCAGTGTTTTTGTGGGTTATTGTGCTAGAAAAGCAGGCTACGATTTCAAAATAAAACCCGCTGCAAAATCTTGGCTTGAAATAGGTAAAAAAGTAACCGAACCAAAACCAGGAGACATCGTTATTTTTTGGAGAGAAGATCCCAACTCATGGAAAGGCCATGTATCCATCTTCATCGGAAAAGACGAAGAAACAAATGAAATTATTTGCTTAGGCGGGAATCAAGACGATCAAGTATGTATTAGAAAATACAATGCCAGTTCAGTTTTAGGGTTTAGACATTTGGAGAAATGAAAATTTTAAATTAATAACATCCTCCCCCTAACCCCCTCCAAAGGGGGAAGACATAGATATCCGAAAATTTACACTAAAAAATATGTATGAACTTCTTCCCCCTTTGGAGGGGGAAACGCAGAATATAGAACAAAGCTTATTACCTGTATAAAAAAACCCATGAAAAATTAAATTATAATTTTAATTTTTCATGGGTTTTATAATTAAAAAAGATCTTCTCTGTTTATAAGAAATCTAATAACTTTGTTTCAAACATTAATAAACACAAACAATATTACATACTTATGAAATTCGGTACTAAAGCCATACATGCTGGTGTTCAACCTGATCCTGCTACAGGCGCAATCATGACTCCAATTTATCAAACTTCGACTTATGTTCAAGATGGTATTGGAAATCATAAAGGATATGAATATTCTAGAACATTGAATCCAACGCGTGATGCTTTAGAAAAAAATATCGCTGCAATTGAAAATGGAAAATATGGTGCTTGTTTCGGTTCTGGTTTAGCTGCCATTGATTGTATCATCAAAATGCTAAATCCTGGAGATGAAGTAATTTCAACAAACGATTTATATGGCGGTTCATACCGTTTATTCAAAACGATTTTTGAAAAATATGGTATTGTATTTCATTTTGTAGACATGAATAATGTTGCAAATGTTGAAGGTTTCGTGAACGAGAAAACAAAATTAATTTGGGTCGAAACACCAACAAACCCAATGATGAATATAGTAGATATCGAAGAAATGGCAAAAAAAGCAAAAAAAGCAAATGCAATGTTAGCTGTAGACAATACGTTCGCAACTCCTTATTTACAAAACCCTTTGGATTTAGGTGCTGATATCGTGATGCATTCAGCTACCAAATATTTGGGAGGTCATTCAGATGTTGTTATGGGAGCTTTAGTAACGTCAAATGATGAGATTGCGAAAGAAATGTACCGCATTCAAAATTCATCAGGAGCTGTTACTGCACCAATGGATTCTTTCTTGGTTTTGAGAGGTATCAAAACTTTACACATTCGTATGCAACGTCATTGTGAAAATGGAGAGAAAATTGCTCATTTTTTAAAAACTCATCCAAAAGTAGAAAACGTTTATTGGCCTGGATTTGAAACACATCCAAATCATGAAATTGCTAAAAAACAAATGAGCGGTTTTGGTGGAATGATTTCATTTTCATTAAAAGGAAATAAATTAGAAGATGCGCATGAAATCGTCAAAAGAGTAGAATTGTTTGCTTTAGCTGAATCTCTAGGAGGTGTTGAATCATTAATTGGTCACCCAGCAACGATGACACATGCCTCCATTCCAAAAGTAGAAAGAGAAAAATCAGGAATTGTTGATTCATTGATTCGTTTAAGTGTTGGTATTGAAGATGTCGAAGATTTAATAGATGATTTGAAGCAGGCTTTGGGTTAATTTAGATGGAGCCTGAAATGAAGTTTTAGATTGATACTAAATATTTAAAATTCCCAAAACGAGCTTTTCTCAATTGGGAATTTTTATTTTACTTTTCTAATTGCATCTGAAATTATTTTCCTTGAAGCAGTTTCTACATTCGCTTCTTTTGCAAAATATTCCCAATTTGAAACAACCTCTTTCATACTTTTTATAATCTTATCACCGTTCGCTATTCTAAAGTGATTTACTAATTTCATTAAATCAGAGGTGCTTGGTTGTTTACTCTCTCCAGCAATCATTGTACTATGAAAACCATGAGATGAACTAGAAAAAGTTAAATCATAAGCTGGTGCAAATTTCCATTTTCCATTTCTATCCATCAAAAATGAAAAGTTTTTGCTGTGATCATCTCTATTATTTGAAAAAACATTAAATGCTGCCAATGCTAACACTTTATCGTATGCACGTATATCTTTCTCAAGTAGAAATGCACAATCCATCAAGTGTCCATAATCTAAATTGCTCAATCTAAAATTATCATTCATTAAACCAGCAGCAGAATGCATATGAAATCTAGCATCTTTACTTCGATCAAAACGTTTTGTTCCAAAATAAACGTTTCCAGATTTACCCGTAAAAAGTTTAGACTCACTCATCTCAAGGCCAACAGCATTCGCCATTTTATAATATGCATACTCAATATTCGCTATGTCTACTCTATCTTGAGAGGAGGGAAATTTTATTATCCAATGTTCATATCCTTCAGGTAAAACATTTTTTCCATAGACCAAATGATCTGTTTTGGGGTTATAGCCTACCATAATTTTTGGTCTTGCTCCACCTGATGAACCTCCAAGATTATATAAATCTTCTAATAAATCGAAACTTTTACCTTCTAAAACTTCTTTTACTTCATTGCTTATAATATCTAATTCCAAACTTTCTCTTTCAAAAAAATGTTCAGAAAAAATAGGTCTATATGTTAACGCTCCCAACCCATTTAACCCAACAAAAGATAACCTATCTAAATTCGATATTTCATTTAGATTTATCCCTTCTGAAATTAATTTTCGATCAACTAACAATTTTCCCCAACCATCAGGAAGTGAGTCAGAAAAAACACCAAATAATCTATCGAAAGGAATCGGTTCAGCTTGATAAATCTTATTGGATAAATTTAATTTTAAAGGCGAAATTTCAATTCCTTTATCTATAAAAGATTTATAATATTTAAAATAGATCTCTTTTTTATCAGCAATTAATTCACCAACTTCAATTTCGTTGTTTTTTTCAAAATTAAGAGAAACAATTATTTTATTTATTTGCCCCATTTCAACGCGTTTTATCACTAAATAATTTTTCGATATCTTCTAAATTATTTTGATCTTCCAATAGTTTATCGAAATCATCTAAGCGATTTAAAAGATGAGATAATTTTAATAGAGATTCAAGAGAAATCAATCCTGTCCGTTCAAATCTTTTAATACTCCCTAATGATACTCCTGAGCGATCAGCTAACTCTTGTTGAGAAAAACCAGCTTTTTTACGTAAAACTTTATGACGTTTTGCTAACATAAGCATTACATCAAATGGATTTTTTGTAAGTGAGAAGTTTAGCATAAAGGGTAATATATTAACCAAATATAGTAAAATATTCCTATAAAAGATAATATATTAACTAAAAATCCCCATTAAGAATTTCTCAATGGGGATTTTTTTATTTGTTTGTTCTTAGTTTACTTTAGCAAATTGAGCATTTACTAATAATTTAACTTCATCAGATACTACGATATTCCCAGCTTCAGTAACTGCGTGGAATTCTAAACCAAATTCTTTACGACTGATTTTTCCAGAAATTTCAAAACCATGTTTTTCATTTCCATAAGGATCAACAGCACTTCCAGAATATTCTGCTGTCAAAGTAACTTGTTTTGTATTTCCTCTTAATGTAAAATCTCCAACTAATTCAAAATCATCTCCTTTTTTAGTAAAACCAGTTGATTTGAAAGATAATTTAGGGTGATTTGCAGCGTCAAAGAAATCTGGACTTTTCAAATGACCATCTCTTTGCTCATTGTTTGTATTGATACTATCAATTTCTGCTTCAAAAGAAAATACTGCATCTGATAAATCTGCATTGTTTGCATTGATTTCTCCATCAAATTTTGTGAAATTTCCAGAAACAGTTGAAATCATTAAATGTTTGATTTTGAAAGTTACTTCTGAGTGTGCTGCGTCAATTTTGTATGTTGCCATTTCTATATTTTTAAAATTTATATTACAAATATACTCTAATATATTTACCCAGGCATTTATTTTTTATAAGAATTGAAAATAATCTTTTCTAAAATAAAAATTCCTCTCCAAAAAATTGAAAAGGAATTAGTTAAGTGTTTAAATGTTTTATATCATTTCCAAATCTATTTGTCTTTTTGCAAAATGAACTTCATAAATACGTACTCTGACTTTATCACCAAAGTTGAATTCTTTCTTCGTTTTACCTCCAACAACAGCAAATTTTTCTTGATCAAAATAGAATCGATCACCTGGTATATCTTTCATCGCTACCAAACCTTCACATTGATTTTCTATCATTTTCACAAATAAACCATGTTCGGTTAAACCTGAAACGATTCCGTCAAATTCCTCTCCTATCTTATCTTGAACAAATAACACTTGGAAGTATTTCGTTGAATCACGTTCCGCATCAACTGCTTTTCGTTCATTTCTAGAAATACGCTTACAAACATCATCTAACTCTTTACCGTATCTGTGTTTTTGAGTCGTCAACTCTTCTAATAAGATTCGATGCACCATTAAATCGGCATAACGTCTAATTGGAGAAGTAAAGTGCGTATAATGTTGAAATGCCAATCCATAGTGACCAATATTTTTCGTTTCATAGGTCGCTTTTGCCATTGAACGAATCGCCATTGTTTGAATAATCGAATATTCATTCGTCAAACGGATATCATCTAATAATCTGTTAATGCTTTTCGCAATTTGATCTGGATGAGTGAAATCTAATTTATAACCAAATTTATCAATGAAAATATTGAAGACACCGATTTTAGTTTCATCTGGTTTATCATGTACACGATAAATAAACGGAATGTGATCTCTATTCTTTTTAGGAATTCCAATAAATTCAGCTACTTTTCGATTTGCCAAAAGCATGAACTCTTCGATTAATTTATGAGCATCTTTCGATGTTTTAATCATCACTTCAATTGGCATTCCTTCTTCATCCAATTTAAAGCGCATCTCTTCAGATTCGATACTTAAAGCACCACTTTTTATTCTTCTTCCTCTATAAATCTTCGCTAACTTATCAAGTTTTAAAATTTCGTCTTTATAATCTCCATCTTTCCCCTCAATAATTTCTTGAGCCTCTTCATATGAAAAACGTCTATTTGAATGGATCACTGTTTTACCAAACCATTCGTTGTGGATTTCACCATCCTCACTGATTTCAAAAACAGCCGAAAAACTAAATTTATCCTCTTTTGGACGAAGTGAACAAGCCATATTTGAAAGTTGTTCTGGCAACATTGGAACCACTCTATCTACTAAGTAAACAGAATTTGAACGCTTCAATGCTTCCACATCCATAGGACTTCCTGCAGTAACATAATGACTCACATCGGCAATATGAACGCCCACTTCAATATTTCCATTCGGTAATACTTTGTAAGAAAGTGCGTCATCAAAATCTTTTGCATCGACAGGGTCAATTGTAAAAGTGGTAATATCTCTAAAATCTCTTCGTTTAGCAACTTCTTCAGGATCTAAATCCATACCAACCATTTCTGCTTGAGAAAGTACCTCATCAGGAAATTTAAATTCAATTCCATTGTTACATAAAATACTCATCATTTCAGTATCATTGGTCGATTTTTTTCCTAAACATTCGATAACCTCTCCATAAGGATTTCCAGCAGATTTAGGCCAAACTGTAATTTTTACCAAACATTTTTCGCCATCTTTTGCACCATTCAATTTCTCCTTTGGAATAAAAATATCCGTTCCCGCTTTAGAATTATCAGGTATTAAAAAAGCAAAATTTTCATGCAT
>CALPRR020000036.1 GCA_943326025.2 Candidatus Kuenenia stuttgartensis
TTCAAACACAAATTGAAAAGGAATTGTTAATAGGTGTTTATAAGTTCTAAAAGAAAAGTTTTGGATGTTAAATATATAATTACAAGCAAAATAATAGTTGAATTAAAGACTAAAAGTTTGACAAAGTTTTAGATAAATTACAAACGTTTTTAACACAGAATTTATATTGAATTCATAAAAAAGTAATACACAAAATCATTTTAAGCTTTTTTTGTTAATAACGTTGTAAATGCTTCAAAAACTATAACATTAAATAACTTAAGTTTGTTAGTAATAACCCATATTTTTTTGATAAGTCATATTAGCAATTAAAAGTTAAGCTTTTTTTAAACATATGAACATCACTAATAAATAGAATAAGTTTTCTTTATTTAAAAAAATCTTTATTTTATTTATATTCAAAAGAAGAGACATATAGAAAATAGGTTTTTTGAAATTAAAAATGTACATTCAGTTAGAATGGTTTAGATAAACTTAAAATATACAATTAAGTAATTGATTTTTAATTGTATATAAAAAATATAAATAAGAATGTTAGAACGATTTAAACTATTAAAAGTTGCAGAAAAACAATTTTTTAATTATTATGAAAAAGAAAATGATTTTCGAAGGTTGGCAATTTTATATAGCATCGGAGCATTTATAGTTTCTCCTATTTTTTGTCTTTTTTCTTATAATTCAGATTTACTGAAAGTTTATTTTAATATCTGTTTATCCTTTTCGATCTTTTTCCCAATTTATATTTTGATTTGTTGGAAGTTAAAAGAAATAAAAAATTACTTATTGTATTTCTTTCACGCACATTTTCTTATTGCTACTTATTTTGCTGTTGAAGATTTGGTTAATTTCAAATTTTCTCAAAGTCACTTTTTTTACTTCTTTCTTTTGTTTGCAATAATTGCGCACTTGATTCAACGATTGAATTTAACATTTATCTATATTTTATTTACTTACTTTTTTCTACTTTATGGTTTTTCATTAGTAGATGAACCTGAATTAACTTTGGGTAATGTTACTATAATTTTATTTGTTTTCTCATCGACTATTTTTTTAGTTTTATTTTCTCGGGTAAGGTTAATTAATAATGTTCAAGATTATTCTGATTATTTAAAAAAGATTGTGAATAAACCAGGTTCAGGTTTTATTCTTTTTAAAATTAAAAACAGTAATACGGTTGATATCATTGATTACAATCAAAAAACAAATATTTTTTTTCAAATAGATAATAAAGATGAAACAGAAAGAACTAGGAAGTTTATTGAATTTTTTACGGAAGACGAGTTTGTTGTTATTAGTAAAATAGAAGGAGAAGAAGTTTTTAGGAAGCAAGTTGAATTAATTATTGAAAACAAAACAAAAACATTTGAATTAAAAACAGGTTTATTAGTTTTAAAAAGTGGTAAATATTGGTTGTGTCGTTTAGAGGATATTACTGAAAATGTTCAGCATGAATTAGAATTAAGTAATAGAGAAAAAAAGTATCGTAATTTATATTACAAAAATCAAGCAGGTGTTTTTACTTTAAACAATCAATCTTATCTTTTAGATTGTAACGAAGCTTTTCACATTATTTTTGAAAATGACATTCAAAAAGAAGAACAGTTTTTTAATACTTCCGATCAAAAGTCATGGAATAGATTGTTTGTTTATTTAGAAGAGCATGAAACGTTAAGAAATGAAAAATTTGAATTCACATTAAAATCAGGTAAAAAGAAAACCTTGATTTTTAATTGGTATTATGATAAAATCAATCAACACATTGAAGGGACAGTTATTGATATTACGAAGGTTGAAAACGCTTCAAAAGCTATTTTGAGAGCAGAAATTGCTGAAGAGGGAAATAAGTTATTAAAAGCAGAAATTACAGAAAGAATAAAAACAGAAAAACTTTTACAAGATCAATATTTAAGAAATAAAGCGATTTTCGATAGTTCAGCTAATACCTTGTTATTGATATTTAATATGGAGAATAAAATTTCCTCATTTAACAAGCATAGTGAAACTTATTTTAATCATTTAACAGGTGAATTATTGCATTCTGGACAAAATTTTAATTTAATATTTAATAAATTATTTAATCCGAAAGAATTAAGATATTTTCAAATCTTATTAAACAAAGTAAAAAATGGATTATCGGAACGTATTGAAGCTAAGTATATTTATGAAGGTAAGAAAAAATGGTTAGAGTTATTTATTAATCCAATTTTTGATACAGAAGGAAATGTGTATGAAATTTCATTAGTTGCTCATGATATTTCAAACAAGAAAAAAAATGAAAAAGCGATCGTTTCTTCTTTACAAGAGAAAGAAATTTTATTAAAAGAAATACATCATCGTGTAAAAAATAATCTTCAAATAATTTCGAGTATATTAAATTTACAAAGTTCATTTGTTCATGATCCTAAGATTTTAGATATACTTCAGGATAGTAGAAATAGAATTCGTTCGATGGCAATGATTCATGAAAGTTTATATAGAACAACTAATTTTTCATCGATTAATTTTTCAAATTACATTCAAAATATTTCTAGTAATTTATTAGCTTCATTCAGAATAAATGAAGAATTAATTTCATTTTCAACTGATTTATCTTCTGTTGATTTAATTTTAGATCAAGCCATTCCTTGTGGATTAATGGTCAATGAATTAATTACAAATACAATCAAATATGCATTTCCAGAAAATAGAAAAGGTGAAATAAAAATAAAATTACAGGAAATAGAAAACATCATTTATTTAACAGTTCAAGACAATGGAATTGGGTTACCAGAAGATTTTAATATAGAAAATTTAGAATCTTTAGGTTTACAGTTAGTTGTTTCTTTAACAGAACAATTAAATGGGAATATTGAAATTATAAAATCAAATGGTACAAAATTTTTAATTACCTTTGAAAAAGCTAAACAATAACACTATTATGTCAAAAATTAACGTCTTAGTTGTTGAAGACGAATCTATCGTTTCAAAGGATATTCAACATAGTTTAAAAAAACTTGGTTACAATGTTGTTGGAGCAGCTGCTACAGGAGATAAAGCTATAGAATTAGCTCATTCGGAACAACCTGATGTAGTTTTAATGGATATCATGCTAAAAGGTGATATGAATGGGATAGAAGCAGCTGAATCGATTAAAAAAGATTTATTTATACCAGTAATATTTTTGACAGCTTATGCTGATGAATCAACTTTATCAAAAGCAAAAGTAATTGAGCCATATGGTTATATTATTAAACCTTTCAAAGAAATAGATTTACATACATCTATAGAGATGGCTATTTACAAGCATAAAAAAGAAAGAGAACAAATTAAGGAAATTGAATATTTATATTCTGTTGTAGATAATAAAGAACCTTCTAAAGAATTTATATTTGTTAAATCTAATAGTAAACTAGTGAAAATAAATTGTAAGGATATTTATTTCATTGAGGCGTTAAAAGATTATGTGGTAATTAATACTACTGACACAAGGTATACAGTTCATTCAACAATGAAAGATATTGAAACAAAAATGGGAACAGAAGAATTTGTTCGTGTTCACCGTTCGTTCATCGTTCGTTTAGATAAAATAGCAACGATTGAATTTCCTAATTTAACGCTAGAAAACAATAAGAAAACGGTTCCAATTGGAGGTTCTTACAGAGATGATTTGAACAGTCGATTAAACTTAATATAACTAAAAAAAGGTGTTGAATTTCAACACCTTTTTTTAGTTAATTAAATTAGATGAATTAATGTTTCATATCATTAATTGGTGCTTCTAAACTAGAAAGTTGAGAGCTGATATCTTTGTATTTTTTTATTTGTTGTCTCGTTTGATTCGCATATGCAGCATTGTTGTTTTTATCATGTGCTTCTGCTTCTTGATTCAATTCATCTGTTTTTTGTGTGATAAAACCTTGTAAATATTTAATGTTTTGAGGTAAGAACATTTTAGTATAAGTGCCACCATTTTCAGATAAATAAGAATAAACAGGAACTGATTTTTCTAAAGCTTCTAAATTGTTTTGTCTCACCATAAAAACAGTTAATGAATTCATCATACTTAATTGATCAAACCCTTGTAGTGTATTTCCTTTTAAAGAATTTTCAAAGAATGGATAAACAGTTAATGGTGCATGACTTTGATACAATTGGCCAATACCAGCCAACATTTTTGAAGAGTTTTCAGATTCGAAAACTTTTGCTTTTTCCATAGCTAAAGTTGGATTTTTCTGACCTAAATCTCTTAATATAGTTGATATAACCGAATATGATTGTTCTGTTTGAAGACAAGCAGTTAATAATGTTTCTAACTCTTTATCCTCTAAATTTTTAGCTAAAAAAGAAAGCGCACTTGAACGAACTTGAGAGTTAGGATCATTTTTAGCTAATCCTTTTAATAGTTCAACTCCTTTTAGTTTGTTTTCTTCTTTTAATTTATTCGCTTTTTCTATCGCTAATGTTCTGATATACCAGAAAGGATCATTCATTGCATCTAAAACCAACTGTTGAGAAGTAGAATCACTTCCTTTTACTCCAAACTGTAAAGCGTCTTTTCTTGCTTTGTATGTTTTTCCATTATAGTATTGATAAACATATTGGTAAGCAGGTTTTTCTTCTCTTACTTTTGCTAAAAGCATTTGTTGATCGTCTGTAATTACACATTTTAAATCACCTTCATAACTAAAAGTAAATTCATTGTGTAAATTATCAGCAATCACTTTATGTGAATGTTTTCCTTTAGAATCGAAAACAGCTATTTCCAACGGTAATTTAAAAATAGAGGCCATTTCTAAATTTTGTTTTTGGTCAATACTAATTGTAACTGTTTGTTTTACTTCATCTTTCGTTTGTTTAACATCTAAAACAGGATGAGCTGAACCTAAATACCATTGATTGAAAAACCAGTTTAAATCTTCACCAGAAACATCTTCAAAAGCCATTCTTAACTGATGAAATTCAGCAGATTTGTATTTATTATTTGTCAAATAGTTGTTGATTGCTTTGAAAAACGCTTCATCGCCTAAATATGAGCGAAGCATGTGTAAAATTCTTCCACCTTTATTATAAGAGTGTCCATCAAACATTTGTTCACGGTTATCGTAATCAAACCAAACTAAATTATGATATCCATTTTGTTGAGCGGATTGATAATAACCATCTGCTTCAATTTCAGCATTGTAAGCAGCCTCATCTAAACCATAACGGTGTTCATCCCATAAGTATTGAGAATAGTTTGCAAATGATTCATTTAACGTCAAATTAGACCAAGATTCACATGTTACTAAATCCCCAAACCAATGATGAAATAATTCATGCGCAATAGTTGATTGATCATTTTCATCTAATAATTCACGATTAGATTTATACACATAATCACCAAAAACGACAGCACCGGTATTTTCCATTGCACCAGAAACATAATCTCTAACGACAATTTGATGGTATTTATCCCAAGGATATTCAACGCCTAATAATTTTGAAAAGAATCCAATCATAGCAGGTGTTTCACCAAAAATTGCTTTTGCGTGTTTTTCCCATTGCGGTTCAACGTAATAGTTTACTTCCATTTTCGTTCCATCTGGTCGAGTATAGAAGTCTTTTACCACTTTAAATTCTCCAACTCCCATCATGAATAAATACGGGGCATGTTGTAAATCTTGTTTCCAATAATCAGTTCGAGTTCCATCAGGATTAACTTTTGAACTAACCAATTTTCCATTTGAAAGGGTTACATATTTATTGTCAACTGTAATGAATGTCTCTTGTGTAGATTTCATATTAGGAGAATCAATCGTTGGAAACCAAACAGAACTTGCTTCCGTTTCACCTTGTGTCCAAATTTGAGGCATTTTAGACTTATCGCTTCCCTTAGGATTAATGAAGTATAATCCTTTATCAGAAGTAATAGCTTGACTTCCACCAGTTGTTCTTTCTTCTGGTTTTGCAACATATTTTATTTTGACAGTATAGTTTTCATTTTTAGTGTAAACCCGATCTAATTTTATTCTTAAAAAAGAACTGTCATAATTGTAAGTAAGCATTTTATTATTTAATGCAACTTCTAAGATATCCATTCCTTTAGCGTCAAGCGTCAAGCTATCTGTTGTATAAAAATGAGGTTTTAAAGTGATTGTAGCAACACCATTCATTTTTGATTTAGACCAATCAAAATTTACTTCTAATTTTGTGTGAACAAGATCATTATAAATAGTTTCTGAGCCCCAATAAATAGTTCTTTTTGTAGGGGTTTCTTTTATAGATTCTGATGGATTTTTCTTCGTTTCAAATGAAGTAGATTCTATAGGAGAATCTGTCATTTCTGTTTTATTGTTTTTAACTCCACAAGAAACCAAAACGATACCGGCAACTAATACTGAGAATTTTTTCATTTTATATATCTGCTAATTTATAGACGTAACACAAAGCTGATAAATTTTTTTGATTAGTCAGTGAATAATCATTTAAAAAGCTGAATTTTTAGGATTTATGGAGGAAATATAAAGCTGAAAGGAAGTGAATTAAAAAGATAGTATGATTTTTAACTCAAATTAAAGATTATAATATCAATTAGGACAAACATTTTATCAATTTCAATTTATTTTACATTTTATCAACGCTGATTATATTATTTTTGTACAAATTTTGAAACTATGACAAATCAAGTTTGGAACATCGACGGTAAAGATACTGTGAGCAATGGAGGTTCTGTTGTTAAATGGGATGACGAACGTTTTTTTACTTTAACTTTCAATGGTAAAGATTTTTACGGTGAAATTTTAGAAGAAAAAACAGAAGATCACCGATTAAAAATAAAAATCAATCATAGAGTTTTCGAAGTAAAGAAAAAAGGAGAATTAGATGAATTAATTGCTGCACTTGGTTTAGATGTTCCGAAAGTGAGAAAATTAAAAGAATTACAAGCACCAATGCCAGGTCGTATTGTAAACATTGCTGTAAAAGTAGGAGATGAATTGAATGTTGGTGACGAAATTCTTTCTTTAGAAGCTATGAAAATGGAAAACGTTTTAAAAGCCGAAGGAGTTGGTATTGTAAAAGCAATATTAATTGAAAGCGGTCAAGTAGTTGAAAAAGGAGCTGTATTGATAGAATTTGAATAAAAAATTTTATTATATAAAAAAAGCTGTCTTTTTCGGACAGCTTTTTGTGTTTTGAACCATATGTTTTATATGGCTTATCTATTATTTCATTTTAAAAATTAACTCCTAAACTCAAAGAAAACGTTCTTCCATTTCCTGGTAAAATTCCAGGACCAGGATAACCAGTTGCTCTTCTTGTAGCATAGATTTCATTTGTTAAATTATTTAAACTAAACTTGAAATTATAGTGTTCTTTAAACTTATATGATGCCGTTAAATCCATGATTTTATATCCTGCAATTTTACCAATTGTAGCAGTTGCATTTGGTAATTCAGTATTAATAGCATCTGTAAAAACATCACTTACTTCAGAATATTGGATAGAAAGTTGAAGTCCCTTTAATGAGTAAGATGCACCCAATCTATGAATAAAATTTGGAGCATTTTCAACACGTTTGTTTTCTATAGATTTTAAAGGGTCATTAGCAATTACAGGGTTATCCCATCTTGTATAGGTTGCATCAATAAATGAGTTAGAAGAAAATACAGTGAATGAACCATATTTATCATTTTTGAAAAGTAAATTAGTAAGATTCAACTCTATGTATGATTCGATTCCCTGACTTACTGAAGTTCCAATATTTGTTTTAAAAGGTGAACCATTTTGAGTTATTACACCAATTCGGTTGTTATAGTTTAAGTAAAATACACCTAAATCAAAAGATAAGAAGTTTTTTAATGTTCCTCTAAATCCTAAATCTGCATTAAATCCATTGGCATCTTTTAAATTAGGATCGATGATTTCAGTTGTAGCAGAAGGCGTTAATTCAGAAAAAGTTACGGGTCTGTATGCTAATGAATAATTTCCGTAAAACATTGTTTTTTCTGATGTTTTAAATTCACTTCCTACTCCATATAGTAAAATTTGTCTTTCTCTTTTATTTGAAGCAAGAACTCCTGCTTGAGTTGTATTAATGTATCCTTTACTTGTATTTTCAATGTATTCTAATCTAATTCCAGGTATTACTTTTACTCTATTTCCAAATTGGAAAACATTTTCAGCAAATGCAGCATAGTTGATTGTTGAAAATTCCAATGAACGGCCATAGTCAGGTTTTGTCAATGTTAAATCAAAATCAACACCAGTTGTACCTGTTCCTAATTGATTACGGTTTGTATTTCCATTGTAAATGCGAATTCCACCCGCTAAAATAGATTCTTTACCCAAAAATTTATATTTGAAAGAAGTTCGAAGTTCTGTTCCAAAATTTTGATATTCATCTCTATCTACTTGTCTAGCATTGTATTGAAGTGTTGTTGGGTTAATGGAATCTTTTGTTGTAATTGATTTTACAAAACCAACACTGTTTCTTTCTGCAAATGAGTAAAAAGATTTTATTTGAATATTTACATTATCTGTAACATCATATTTTAAAGTAACTGAAGCAACATTGTAAGGTGCGCTGAACCAATTTCTAGATCTTAAGGATTGTCTAGGGTTTTCTTTTAATTGAACATCAGTTAGTCCACCAGCTTGCTGACTTTGGTAATCCATTTTAGAGTATTCAGCTGAGATACCGATTTTTTTAGATACTTGGTAATTCATAGAAATATAGCCTGAATAAATATCATAGTAACTATTATCTCTCCAACCCTGAGCAGTTCTTTTATGAAAATAACTATAGTATGAAAGTTTTTTATACGTTCCACCGATTGCATTGAAACTATTGAACAACCCATATGAACCAGCTGTTTGTTGACTTTCAATAGAAAATAGTTTATTTGGATCTCCTTTTTTAATTTGGTAATTAACTAAACCGCCAAATTGAGGACCAAATTGTAAAGATGCTGCTCCTCTTATTACTTCTATTCTTGATAATGCCTCTAAAGGGGGTGTATAATAAGTTTCAGGATAACCAAAAACTTCTGAACTAATATCATAACCATTTTGACGGATATTAAACTCCCATGATCTATTTGGACTTAAACCTCGTGAAGCAATTCCAATTTGAATTCCAGAACCATCATTTTCCCAAACACTCATCCCTGGAACCTTTGCAAATACCTGACGAGCGTTATTTATAGATAAATCTGCAGCTGTTTTTTCTAAAAGTATTACCTCTGTTTTTTTACCGGCATAAATAACATTGTTTTTCATTATTGGCATTCTACCAACACTCTCAGAGTTTTGAGTTTCTTTTATTATTACTTCATTTAAGTGTGTGTGTTTTGAAGTGTCAGCTTCTTGGCTAATTATGTATTGTGAATTTAAAAGTATGATTGAAATTATAAAAAACTGAATTTTTTTCATGATAATTAATTTTCGACAAAGCTATTATCTAGATTGATTCTAAACAATACCATGAAAGTGGTATAATTATTAATTAACTGAATTTGTAAAATTAATTATCCTTTATTTCACTTTCAACTTCTTTTTGAGGTGAAGATTTTCTGTAAATTTCATAATAAAAACCAAGTACTATAAAATCTTTACCAGTTTCATCATTGATTTTGTAATCAAATTGATGCATATATCCAACTTGTATTGTGGAGGATTTTGATGGTTTAAAATTGAAGTTAAAAAGCAATCTATTTCTTTCAAAATAGGGTTCTTTATCTGTGAAAAATAATTCGTTACTAGCGCTTAATTGAAAAGGTTTATATCCAGCTACTTTTTCTTTTCCAAAAGGATAGAAAACACCTATTCGATAACGGTACCTATTACGGTATCCTTTGGTACTGAATCTACTTTCAAATCGGTAACGCTGTTCAATTTTTAATTTACCAATTGATTGTAATAAAATTAACTGAGGAGATAAACGGAATTCATCATTATTTTTTGGTAAAATAAAGTTTCCACCTTCTTTATAGGTTTGGTAACTACCTGCACCAAAAGCAAACTTTACGTTTTTATTTAAATAATAATTGACAAAAACTTTATATTCATAGTAATGAAAATGAGAATATAATTTAAGAGATCTTAATTGCGATTCACCCATTAAACTCCATTTTTCATTAACCTTATACTTTAGGTTTATTATGTTCCAACTTCCTACATCCTGTTTTTGAGAAAACAGAAAAGATTGATTAATCAGCAGAAAAATAATTATAGTATAAACGATCTTCACAACAAAATTTTATTTTTCAGTGATAGAAATCGATTTTTGTAATATCATTGAATTTGGAATCGTAATTATTTCTCCATCTAGAGTCTTTAAATGAACAAAAAAGTAAGTTAATTCAGTGATTTCTCCTTCAAATGGATAGTCTTTATCCAAAACCTTAATTTTGTCGCCCAACTTCAAAGGATGGTTAAAAAAAAGAATGATACTTGAAGTGATATTAGATAACAGTGACCATTGAGCAAAGAATGCTATTCCCAAAACAGTTAAAACAGAACTAGCAAAAGCAGCAATTTCTTTTTGTTTAAATCCCCAAATTGCAGCAAGAAAAACACTAGCTGTTATTGTAATGAATAAGTGCAATACTTTAATGATTATCTTTCTTCGATCTCTTTGTAAAGGTGTATGTTTTAATGAATTATTTATAAATGTTTTTATAACAAAATATAAAATCACATAAATAATTAATATGATAGCACTTTCGAAAATTTGAATTTTTTGTAATTCCATATCCTAAAAATAATAATAAAAAGTTTATCTTTCTTTTTCGAATCTTAATCTTAATCCATTTGAAAGATCAATTAAATCACCATTGTTATAAACTATTTCTCCGTTTACAAAGGTTTTACTTATTTTACTTCTAAATTGTTGGTTTTCGAAAGGGGACCAATTACATTTATATAAAAGTGAAGATTTAGTAATTTCCCACGGTTGGTTTAAATCAACCAAAACCAAATCTGCAAAATAACCTTCTCTTATGTAACCACGATCTTTAATACGGTAAATTTCAGCAACGTGATGGGCTGTTTTTTCAGCAATTTTTTCTAAGGAAATTTTTCCTTGATGGAATAATTCGATCATAGCTACTAAAGCATGTTGAACCAATGGCCCACCAGAATGAGCATGGAAATAATTACCGCTTTTTTCAGCGATTGTATGTGGAGCATGATCTGTTGCTATGATATCTATACGATTATCGATTAAGGCTTTAATTAATCCTTCTTGGTCTTCTTTAGATTTAATAGATGGATTCCATTTAATATTTGCTCCCAATCGATCATAATCTTTTTCATTGAACCATAAATGATGAACACAAGCTTCTGCAGTTATTCGTTTTTCACGAAGAGGTAATTTATTATCAAATAAATTTGCTTCATCTAAGGTAGAAATGTGGAAAAAATGTAAACGATTCGAATGTTTATTAGCTATTTCAATTACTCTTTTTGTAGCCGTTACACATGCTTCATTGCTTCGTATTTCAGCATGAAATCGAAAAGGAATTTCATTTTGATACAATTCTTTGTAATGATTCGTATTCTTTTTTATGATTGTATCATCTTCACTATGCAAAGCAATTAGTGTATTTGATTCAGCAAATAATTTTTCTAAAAATTCAGGATAATTGGCTAATATTCCGTCGTCTGCATCAAAATACAAACCGTCGTCTGTAATTCCGCATACTTGTTCATTATCAACTTTTAAAGCTTCTTCTAGGTTGTTTTTATTGATCCCCATGAAAAATGAATAATTTGCTAAGGAAGAAGTGCTCGCTAATTTGTATTTTTCTTCCAATAAATCTAACGTCAATGTGTTTGGAATTGTATTCGGCATATCCATGAAAGAAGTTATTCCCCCAGCAACGGCTGCTCTTGATTCAGAGTAGATGGTTGCTTTATGTGTTAAACCAGGATCTCTAAAATGGACTTGATCATCAATCATTCCAGGAAATAAATAAAGTCCAGTTGCATCTATCTCAATATGTCTTTCGTCTTTATTTAGTGTAATTGAATCCGCTATTTTTTCAATTCTTTGATTTGAAATTAATAGATCTTTGATTGAAATGTTGCTTTCATTCACAACAAATGCTTGTTTTATTAATGTTTTCATTTAATTTTTTTTAATTGCTCGCTGTAATCGATCATTCATAGCTTTCCCTAAACCCATGTCAGGCATAATTTCAGCAATGATGATATCAAGATTTTTTTCATCCAAACGATGTAATGCTGCGTATAAATTTTTAGCTGCTTCTTCTAATTTTCCTTGATTGGATAAAATTTCAGTGTGAATTATTTGAGAATCATCGATTGATTTTGAAAAGACTAAAACACCAATTTTTTTATTCGGAAACGTCTTTATTAATGATTTGATATTATTCGTTAAATATGTTTCTGTTTTTGGGGCATAATGTCTTGACAACATTCCAGGAGCTATCGGTGTTTGATCATTTTTGACATTGAATTTAACTAGACCCACTTCATTTTCTATTTCTTCGATCGTTAAAGCCCCCAAACGATAAACAATAGGCTCATTATTTTCAAAACAAACAATTGTAGATTCTATTCCATTTTCACAAGGACCTCCATCTAATATCACTTCTAATTGATCACTAAAATAATCAAGGACATGTTGAGCAGAAGTTGGACTAATTGACCCAAAAGGATTTGCACTTGGAGCAGCCAATGGGAATGTTAATTGATTTAATAATTCAAGCGTTAATGGATGATTCGGAACTCTAACGGCAACTTTTTCATTTCCAGCTGTCACTATATAAGGAACATCGGGATGTTTATCTAAAATCAATGTTAAAGATCCCGGCCAAAATTTCTGAGCCAATTGTATTGCTTTATCTGGAATATTTATCGCAATAGTCTTCAAATCGTTAATTGAGGAAATATGCACTATTAACGGATTGTGTAAAGGTCTTTTTTTGAGTGAAAAAATTTTATTTACTGCTAATTCGCTAAAGGCATTTCCAGCTAAACCATAAACGGTTTCAGTGGGAATAGCTACGACATTATCTTGAATTAGTTCAGTAATAGCCTTGTTAATATTTTTAGTTATCATGTTTTAAATGAATTATATTAAACCAATTATTAATTACTTTAAGAATTTTTTTAAGTTCTTTTTTCTTAATGATGTAGGGAGGCATTAGATAAATAATATTACCAATAGGTCTAAGCCAAACATTGTTTTGTAATGCAAATTCTTGAAAACCATCGATGTATTTTTTATCGTATAATTCGATAGCACCAATAGCACCAATTATTCTTTTTTCAATTATAAAAGAAGAGGATATTTTAGAAAATTCATCAGTAATTATTGCTTCTATTTGTTGAATTTTTTTCAAATATTCTTCTCTTTCAAATATTTCTATACTTTTTAAAGCAATAGAACATGCTAATGGATTCCCCATAAATGTTGGCCCATGCATGAATGCATTTTCATAATTTTCCCCTAAAAAACATTTAAAAACTTTTGTAGAAGCAAGTGTTGCAGCATGACCTAAATAACCAGCTGTTAAAGCTTTTCCTAAAATTAAAATATCAGGAGTTACATTTGAATGTTCAGATGCAAATAATTTACCAGTTCTCCCAAATCCTGTTGCAACTTCATCAAAAATCAATAAAACATCGTATTGATTACATAATTTACGAACTTCTTTAAGAAAGTTAGGAGAGTAGATTTTAAAACCACCTGCACATTGAACAATAGGTTCTAGAATAAAAGCTGCAATCTTATCATGATTATAAAAAAGAATTTGCTCTAAAACCTTACAATCATTTTCAATATCTTTTTGAGAATAACCATCCTTTGGAGCATTGATGAAATAACCTTTATTTAAAATTCTTGAAAAAGCTTGTATAAAATCAGAATCATCACTTACTTCCATTGCTTTGAAAGTATCACCATGATAGCTATTTGTAAGTGATATAAATTTATTTTTTTTAGATTTATTTTTGTTAGACCAATATTGTATGGACATCTTTAATGCAACTTCAACACCAACTGAACCACTATCAGAAAAGAAAACATGATTTAAACCTTTGGGGGTAATTTCTACTAATTTTTCAGCTAAATCTTTTGCTGGTTTATGCGTTAAACCACCAAGCATAACATGAGAAATTTTTTGAGATTGTTCAACTAAAGTTTTATTCAACTCTTCATGATTGTATCCATGTATAGAAGACCACCAAGAAGAAATACCATCCACCAAGACTCGACCATCATTTAAATACAATAATGCTCCTTTTCCTTTTGTAACTTCTGGATAAGGATTTAAATTTTTCATTTGTGTATATGGGTACCAAAGTTTCATTTTAAAGTAATTTTAAGGATTACATATATCACAATACATAGGTTCTTCAAATTGTTTCCCATTTGGAAAATTTTTTTCTTCAGTGAAGTCACATTTTAAGCAAGAATAAATATGACTTTTTATAGAACGAGTAGGAAATTTGCAATATGAGCATGGTAAACCTTCTTTTACCTCCTTTACTTCAAACCCAGGAGTAGAACAATTTGGACATATTGAGTTTATTTTGTCTACTAATTTCAATGTTAGTTTGCGAATAACTTCCATACGTGTTGGATTATACATTGCACGCATATCTGTTTCCACATAGACTTTTGAATATTTTTCTTTTAATAAATTGAATTTTAAAATCAATTCATTCCAATCAGTAATTCCTTTATATATATCAATTGGTTCATCAGAAGATTTTCTAAGAATTAAACCATGTGAAGGAAATTTTACTTTTAATGCAAATGCCATCAACTCTTTTTCATTAGTAACAAAATCTGCATTAAAATTAGTCTCCAAACTAAGTTCTCTAACAACTATTTCTAACTCATTTTTTTTATCGATTAAAACTAAAAATTCATCATCTGCATATGAGAAAAAGTAGGAGGGATGAGGTCCAAATGAACCTTCACTTGCTATTGCTATGTCAGTATTAGTTAATTCCATAGCCAAGTTACATTTTTTTCTAGCCGTTTCAATTGGATCATTAAAACGCTCAATTTCTCCAGAAAATGTTCCTAATTCATCAGAATTAAAATTTGAAGGAAGAATGCATTTACAACCTATATTCAATTCTAAAATAGGCTGAATAGCATCTTCCTTTTGATGCATAGTTGCTATAGCTAAAACTCTATTCGTAAACATTTACGATATATTTTTAGTTCCTCCTAGGAATTTAAATATTACAATACCTATAATTACGGAAAAGGAAATCATTAATTTATTATATATTAGATTATCCATAAAAAATGATGTAGTTATAAATCCTAACATTAATAAAATCAAACCGATTAATTTAATCATTTTCACACCTTATTTTTTAGTTAAACCTTTAATGTTTTATTGAAGATGATTTCATTGAAAACTCTATTAGATCCAATAATGGGAATAGAGTTGATAGGTATTTTTTCTTCAAATCTTTTTTCTACAAAATTTACAATTTCATTGAACAATAATGATTTAGATTGAGCAGTAATAACGTTGAAGACATTTTCAATGATTTCGTTTCTTTCAAGTGTATGTGATACGTTATTCAAATCAATAGACGCTGACGCTATTAATTTTTCTTTTAATAGCGTTGTTACCAATTCTTTTGCATCGTATTTTTCTTTCAGATATATTATTATATTCACCATATTCATTGAATTAATTACGATTATTTTTTCTTGTTTGTCTTTTTGTAATTTGAATATCAAATGCTCTGAATAACGCAAAACTGATTGTGAATACAAAAAAGCTTGCGATTCCCAATATAAAATAGTGCTTAGTTGCATAATCTATTATGTAATGTTCCATTTCAATAAATGAAGTTTGTAGAACAATACTTAATATGAAAAGGACTCCAGAGATTAGACTAAGTAATAACAAAAGTGCTTTGATTTTTGAATTTTTTGTTTTCATGATTTCTAGATTTTATAATTAAAACATTTTTACAACAGATAAATAAAGTGGTAAACCAATAGTGATATTGATTGGAAAAGTAACAGCTAACGCCATAGGTAAATATAAACCAGGATTTGCTTTGGGAACAGCTATTTTCATTGCAGCTGGAACAGCAATATAGGAAGCACTTGCAGCCAATGTTGCTAGAATAAAACGATTTCCAACATCATGCGTAATCAATTGACTTGCGATGGCTACAATGGCTCCGTTTACTAAAGGAA
>CALPRR020000037.1 GCA_943326025.2 Candidatus Kuenenia stuttgartensis
CTAACATAGCAAAAGAAGCAGTTACACCTCCAGTTGTTGGATCAGTTAAAAATGAAATGTAAGGTAATTTCGCTTCTGACAATTGTCCTAATTTTCCTGAAACTTTTGCCATTTGCATTAATGAAAATCCTGCTTCCATCATCCTTGCCCCACCTGATTTAGAAATAATCATAAATGGTGCTTTAATTTTTATAGCCTCATCAATTGCTCTAGCAATTTTTTCTCCCATTACTGAACCTAAAGAACCACCAATAAAAGAAAAATCCATAGCTGCTACAACAAAGTCATGACCATCTAATTTTCCTATAACCGTTCTAATAGCATCTGTCAAACCTGTAGCTTTTTGAGTTGCTTTAACACGATCAACATATTTTTTAGTATCCTCAAAATTCAATGGATCACCAGAAGTTAATTCAGCATTAATTTCTCTGTATTCTCCTTGATCAAATAATATTTTAAAATATTCTTCTGATCCAATTTTTTCGTGATGTGAACATCTATCACATACATATGCATTTTTAACCAAATCCTCTACAGTAAATAATGTTTTACAGTTAGAACATTTTTGCCAAATACCTTCTGGAGTTTCTTTCTTCTCACTAGTAGAAGTTGTAATTCCTTCTTTATTTCTTTTAAACCAACTCATATCTTCCTCGTTACTTTCGTTTATCATAATAAACTAAATTAAAGCGTGTTAATATTATTCAAATCTTGAAATGCTTTCTCTAATCGTTTTACGAAAGTCAACTCACCATCTCGTAACCATTTGCGAGGATCATAATACTTTTTATTCGGTTGATCATCACCTTCAGGGTTACCGATTTGTGTTTTCAAATATTCAACATTTTTCACAACATAATCTCTTACACCTTCTGTAAAAGCAAATTGTAAATCAGTATCTAAATTCATTTTAATTACTCCATAGGTAATTGCCTCTCTGATTTCTTCTAAAGTTGAACCAGATCCACCATGAAAAACAAAATCTACTGGATTAGCAGCTGTGTTAAATTTATTCTGAACATATTCTTGAGAATTTTTCAAAATTTTTGGAGTTAACTTAACATTACCTGGTTTGTAAACTCCATGAACATTTCCAAATGCTGCAGCTATTGTAAAACGGTTACTAACTTTTGATAATTCTTCATATGCATAAGCAACCTCTTCAGGTTGAGTATATAATTTTGAGCTATCTACATCCGAATTATCAACTCCATCTTCTTCTCCACCTGTAATTCCTAATTCAATCTCTAGAGTCATACCAATTTTTGACATTCTCTCTAAATATCTTTTGGAAATTTCAATGTTTTCTTCGATTGGTTCTTCAGATAAATCAATCATGTGAGAACTATATAAAGGTTTACCTGTTTCAGCAAAATATTTCTCACCTGCATCTAATAAACCATCAATCCAAGGCAATAATTTTTTAGCACAATGATCAGTATGTAAAATAACCGGAACTCCATAAGCTTCCGCTAGAGTATGAACATGAATTGCTCCTGCTATCGCTCCTGCTATCGCAGCTTTTTCACCTTCATTTGACAAACCTTTGCCAGCATTGTAATGAGCTCCACCATTCGAAAATTGAATAATCACAGGTGAATTCACTTTTGCTGCAGTTTCCAATACTGCATTCACAGTACTTGAACCTGTAACATTTACAGCTGGTAACGCAAAACCTTTTTCTTTTGCATATCTAAATATCTCTTGAACCATATCACCAGAAGCAACGCCTGGTTTAATCGAATGAAGCATAGTGTAATTTTTATTTTTATTAGGATGCAAATATAAAAAAATTATTTCGTCTACAAATCCTTTTAGTAGTTTGCAATTTGAATTTAGCACAAAAAAAAGACTGCCATTTCTGACAGTCTTTCATTATATTATTAAGATTAAGCTTATACTAAACCTTGATCAATCATAGAATCTGCAACTTTTACGAAACCTGCAATATTTGCACCTTTAACGTAATCAACTGTTCCATCTTCTCTTTTTCCGTATTTCACACAAGCTTCGTGAATTGAAACCATAATTCCGTGTAATTTCCCATCAACTTCTTCAGCTGTCCAAGACAAACGTAAAGAATTTTGAGACATTTCTAGACCTGAAGTTGCAACACCACCAGCATTAGAAGCTTTTCCTGGAGAGAATAATACTCTTGCAGCATCAAAAGCTTCGATTGCCTCTGGAGTAGATGGCATATTTGCACCTTCCGCTACAGCGATAACACCATTTGCGATCAATACTTTAGCCTCTTCACCATTTAATTCATTTTGAGTAGCACATGGTAATGCGATATCAACTTTCACTTCCCATGGACGTTTACCAGCAACAAATTTAGCTGTAGGATATTTTGAAACGTACTCTGAAATACGACCTCTTTTTTCGTTTTTCAATTCCATAACAAAAGCTAATTTACCAGCATCGATACCAGCTTCATCATAGATGTAACCTTCTGAATCTGATAAAGTAACAACTTTAGCACCTAATTGAGTTGCTTTTTCACAAGCATATTGAGCAACATTTCCAGAACCAGAAACTGCAACAACTTTACCTTGGAAAGAATCTCCTTTAGTAGCTAACATTTCTTTTGCGAAATATACAGTACCGTAACCTGTAGCTTCAGGACGAATCAAAGATCCACCCCAGTTACGAGCTTTACCAGTTAATACACCAGTAAATTCGTTACGGATTCTTTTGTATTGACCAAACATGTAACCAATTTCACGTCCACCAACACCGATATCACCAGCAGGTACATCTGTATCAGCTCCAATATGACGAGATAACTCAGTCATGAAAGATTGACAAAATTTCATTACTTCATTATCTGATTTTCCTTTTGGATCAAAATCAGAACCTCCTTTACCACCACCCATAGGCAATGTAGTTAAAGAGTTTTTAAAGATTTGTTCGAAACCTAAGAACTTCAAAATAGATAAATTCACAGAAGGATGGAAACGTAAACCACCTTTGTATGGTCCGATTGCAGAGTTAAACTCAACACGGTAACCTCTATTTATTTGAACTTCACCTTTGTCATCTAACCAAGGAACTCTAAATAAAATAGTTCTTTCTGGCTCAACAATTCTATCAAGAATTTTTGCAGCTTTATACTTAGGTGTTTCTTCGATTACAGGAATTACTGCTTCAGCAACTTCGTGAACCGCTTGAATGAATTCTTTCTCATGACCATGAGTTGCTTTCACTTTATCCATGAATGCATCAATCTGAGCTTGATATTTATTTGACATCTCTTATTAGTTTAATATAAACGTGGCAAAAGTAAAAAAAAAATGGATGTGTAATTAAAATAAATCATTATTCAATGATGTATTTTATTAACAGAATTTTGTTTCTAAAAATTACTTTTAAAATATATACTCACAACAAAAAGAAAAAAAAGAAAATTAATTTTTCAATCACCTTGTAAATTACCTTTACTTATCTTAATTACAGTAAAATAAATACTTTTCAAATTCGCGCATCTCATGTTATAAATAAATCCAATCACTTTTTTGAATAAAAAACTAAAAATGAAAAAATTTGATTTGAAAAAAAAGATAAATATTATATAGTTGGTATAAGTTTTGTTATTTTAGAAGAAAAATAATTAAAATGAAAAGAAACATTATTCCAATATTTGCTTTAGGATCGATTGTAATATTTACATCATGTGATGAATTAAAACAAGCTGCAAATACAATTTCAATTTCAACATCAACTCCAGCAAAACCTCAACTTACAAATGACGAAGTAGTTTCAGGATTAAAAGAAGCTCTACAATTAGGAATCAAAAATTCAGTTAATTTAACATCTGTTACAGATGGATTCCTGAAAAATGCAGATATTCGATTACCGTTTCCTGCAGATGCTATGAAAGTTAAACAAAAAGCTTTAGAATGGGGATTGACTTCTCAAGTAGAAAAATTTGAAACAACCTTAAATAGAGCTGCTGAAGAAGCTACTAAAGAAGCGTTACCAATCTTTGCTAACGCAATTACAAATATGTCTTTACAGGATGGTTTTGCAATTTTAAATGGAGGAAATGGTTCAGCAACAAAATTCTTAAAAGACAATACTACTTCTCAATTAGTTACAGCGTTTTCTCCTAAAGTACAAGAAGCAATTTCAAAAGTTAAATTGACTGATTATTGGAATCCGATAGTAAATAAATATAATTCAGCTATGAAGATATCAGGTGGAGATAAAATAAATCCTGATTTAAATGCTTATGTAACTGAAATGGCAATTAAAGGACTTTTTCAGATGGTTGAAAAAGAGGAAAATAAAATTCGTCTAGATCCAATGGCAAGAGTTACCGATTTATTAGCAAAAGTATTTGGTAGTATTAAATAATAATATCTATTTCATAAAAAAATCCGACTTGTGAAAGTCGGATTTTTTTTGTATTCTAATTACTCAGAATTATTTTTTTTCAGTTGATCCATGTGAGCAACAAGCTTTTTTCTCTCCTTCTTTTTTTGAACAAGATTTCTCACCTTCGGCACATGCTCCTTTTTTCTTTTTCTTTTTCTTATCGTCATGTTTTACTAATTCAATAGAAGTTCCAGTTGAAGCAGCAAAAGCAGTAGCTGACATAGAACCAACAAATAACATTAACGATAATGCAATAAAAAACTTTTTCATAGTATACAAAATTTAATTGTTTAGCTAATTTAGTATTTTTTAAATCAATTCACCTATTTTTGTGATTCTCCCTTTAACAACATCTCCAATTTTAACATTTATTGTAGAATTAAGAGGTAAGTACAAATCAATTCTAGAACCAAATTTAATAAAACCATATTCATCACCTGTTTTCACAACTTGTTTAGGCTGAACATAATAACAAATCCTTCTAGCAACTGCACCTGCAACTTGTCTGAATAAAACTTCTTGACCATTTGCATGTTCTATTACAACTGTTGATCTTTCGTTATCTGTGCTACTTTTAGGATGCCATGCTACTAAAAATAAACCTTTATGATATTTAACATACTTTACAATACCCGAAATCGGATTGAAATTTGCGTGTACATTTAAGGGAGACATAAAAATTGATATCTGAATTCTTTTATCATTAAAATATTCATTTTCTTCAACCTCCTCAATAACAACAACTTTACCATCTGCTGGACAAATAATTTCGTTTTCTTCAAAAACACATTTTATATTAGGTACTCTAAAAAACTGAACAACCAAATAAAGCATTGTTAATTCTCCTATGATTAACAAAATATACAACCACAACCAACCAACATTTTGATATAAAAAATAATTACCCAAATGTATAATTGAAAGCAATACTATTGCAATTGTGATAATTAAATAACCTTCTCTGTGTATTTTCATAATAGACTTAATATTCTTCAAAAATAATTATAAATTACAAACCAAACATAAAAAAATGGAACTGTAAAAAGCATTGCGTCGAATCTGTCTAATATCCCTCCATGACCTGGCAATATTGTGCCTGAGTCTTTAATATTTAAACTTCTTTTAAAAAGAGACTCTAATAAATCGCCTAGAATTGCAGTTGGAGCAATAATACAAGCTGAAATCAACCAGAAATTGAGATCATTATTATTTCCCCAAAAACTAATTAAATAAGAAACTATTAAAGTAAATGATAAGCCTCCAATTGTTCCTTCCCATGTTTTTTTTGGAGAAATTCTTTCAAACAATTTAGTTTTACCAAAAAATCTACCTGAAAGATAGGCAAAAGTATCATTTGTCCAAATCAATAAAAACATAGAGATTACATATGGTTTATTATGCGAACTAAAATTAGAAATTAATAGAATTAACGAAAATGGTATAACGAGATATACAAATCCAAGCATAACAATACCAAGATTCTGTATAGGATTCTCTTTCTTTCTCCAAATTTCTACAATAAATATTGAAAACAAAATTGGAAGAGTCAAAATTGAAAATTGAGGTTCAAATTTAGCAATTGAATAGGCTATTATACAGTATACTGAAAAAAGAGCTGTAGTATTAAAAATAGAATTTAATTGGATACTTTTTTCATCCTTAAACAATTTAAAAAATTCAAGTAAACCTAAAAAAAGAAACAAACCCATTACAAGAAATGTAGTATTTAAACTATACCAAAGAGATAAAATAATAACAGTTATAAAAATTGAACCTGTTATTATTCTTTGTAAAATGTTACTCATTGAAGCATTCTTAAAATAAGATTCCCACTAATCAAATTGACTAGTGGGAATCCAAAAATATTAATAATTAATTTTCTTCATCATTATTGGTTGGAGGAATAACAACTGAATTAAATTCAGAAGGCAAAGCCTCGACTTGTGAATCATTAACTTCATTTATTTCGATTTCACTATCAACAGCTTCTTGTTCTGTGTGCATTGGAACTTGTTCTTCTGATGACCATTCTCTAACACCGAATATTGCTTCTAAATCTTCTTTGAAAATAACTTCAGAAGTCAATAATTTTTCAGCTAAAGCTGTTAATTTATCTTTGTTGTCAGTCAATATTTGAAGTGCTCGTTGATATTGAAATTCGATCAGTTTACTTACTTCTTCATCAATAATTCTTGCAGTATCATCTGAATATGGCTTTGTAAATGAATCTCTACCTTGAGAATCGTAAAAAGAAATATTCCCTACCTTTTCATTTAATCCATATACAGAAACCATTGCATAAGCCTGCTTTGTAACTTTCTCTAAATCACTTAAAGCTCCAGTACTTATTTTTCCGAAAATTAATTGTTCAGCTGCCCTTCCACCTAAAGCCGAACACATTTCATCTAACAGCTGTTCTGTTGTAGTAATACTTCTTTCTTCTGGTAAATACCATGCTGCGCCTAGAGAACGACCTCTTGGTACAATTGTAACTTTAACTAACGGATGTGCATACTCTAACAACCATGATGTTGTAGCATGACCTGCTTCGTGAAATGCAATTGCTTTCTTTTCGCTTAATGTAATTATTTTATTTTTCTTTTCTAAACCTCCTACTATTCGATCAACAGCATCTAAAAAATCTTGTTTTTCCACATGATTCTTACCGTGACGTGCTGCTATTAATGCAGCTTCATTACAAAGATTAGCAATATCTGCACCTGAAAAGCCTGGTGTTTGTTTCGCTAGGAAATCAATATCCATTTTCTCGTCCATTTTTATAGGTTTCAAATGTACCGCGAAAATTTCTTTACGTTCATTTATATCAGGCATATCGACATAAATCTGACGATCAAATCGACCAGCTCTCATCAATGCACTATCTAGAACATCTGCTCTGTTTGTTGCTGCAAGAATAATAACTCCTGAATTAGTTCCAAAACCGTCCATTTCAGTTAATAACTGATTCAAAGTGTTTTCTCTTTCATCATTCGATCCAAAGCTATTGTTTTTACCTCTAGCCCTTCCTATAGCATCAATCTCATCAATAAAAATGATTGATGGTGACTTCTCTTTAGCTTGTTTAAATAAATCTCTTACTCTTGAAGCACCAACTCCAACAAACATTTCCACAAAATCAGATCCTGATAGAGAGAAAAATGGAACTTGAGCTTCACCTGCAACAGCTTTTGCTAATAAAGTTTTTCCAGTTCCTGGAGGTCCAACTAATAATGCTCCTTTTGGAATTTTAGCTCCTAATTCTGTATATTTTTTAGGATTTTTCAAAAACTCAACAATTTCTTCAATCTCAACTTTTGCTTCTGATAAACCTGCAACATCTTGAAAAGTAATGTTAGTAGATTTTCCTTTTTCATATACTTTGGCTTTTGATTTTCCAATATTGAAAATTTGGCTACCGCCTCCACCGCCTCCAGATCCGCCTCCCATACGTCGCATTACGAACATCCAAATTACAACAAGTATTATAATTGGAAGTAGGAAGCTTAATATACTTCCTAAATAGTCAACTTCTGTTTTTGGTTCATATGAAATTACACTTTTATGAGCTTTTTTTAAATTTTCATTGGTTTTTTCAATATTTCCTTCAAAATTTCCTGCGTCAATAAATTCCATTTTGAAAGTAAGTTCAGAATTTTTTAAACTACCTTGATTTTGAAATGCTTTCCCCATTTTGGCAAATTCTCCTTCTTTAGAATTTTGAACAAAATCTTTACCTTCCTTTGTTAATTTAAAGTCCGCACGAACATTATTTACAATAAAAACATGGGAAACATATCCTTTTTCTGCTAATTGAAAAAAGGTTTGGTTAGTAATTGTAGCTGTTGAAGACGCACTCATATACAACTGAAAGCCAATAATAGCTAAACCAATTGCTGCGTAAATCCAATAAATTGAAAACGGATTTTTCTTTTTATTATTTTCTTCTGACATTTTTGTTCGATTAGTTTAAATTAGGAATATTTGTTCTTTTAGCATCAGCCCATAAATCTTCTAAGTCATAAAAACTTCTAGCTGTTTTATAGAAAACATGACAAACAACTGACACATAATCAACTAGAACCCATTCACTATTTCCTTTACCTTCTGTATGCCACGGTCTTTCTTGTAATTCTTGTCGAGTATATCTCATTACTGAAGAGGCTATACCTTCAACTTGAGTAGATGATTCACCACTACAAATAACAAAAAAATCAGCTACAGCACCTGAAATTTCTCTTAAATCTAAAACAACAATTTCCTGTGCTTTCATTTCTTGCATGCCTTCTACAACTGCATTGCATAATACTTGTGAATCTGAATTATTTTGTTTTTTATACATCGATTTTTTTTATACTTACAAATCTAACTTTTAATTTTAATTTTATCGAAATTTTAAATTCTTTTAACCTTTCAAAAATAAAATGATCGGAAAAAAAATTATTCATCTTGATAATGTAGATTCGACCAACAATTATGTTGCCAATATGGTGTTAACCAAACAAATTGAACACGGAACTGTAATAATGGCAGATGAACAATCTGCTGGCAAAGGTCAAAGAGGTAATATATGGATCTCAAAACCAGGTGAAAACATAATAACAAGTATCTATTTAAAGACTGCTAATCTGTCAGTAAACGAACAGTTCAACTTGACAATTTTTGCCTCTTTAAGTGTAATTCGATTATTACATAAAAAGGGCATTGAAGCTATGATTAAATGGCCAAATGACATTGTTATAAACTCAAAAAAAATTTCCGGGATACTTATTGAAAATCAATTAATAGGTGCAAAAATTGAACATAGTATCGTAGGTATAGGATTAAATACTAACCAAAAAGAATTTAGTGATTTAAATGCAACTAGTATATTTAATGAAATTTCTGAATTTAATCCAATACATCATTTATTACTTATGCTAATTAATGAAATGAATCAATTATTCACCGAAATAAAAAATGGAAATTTCACAACATTAAAGGAAGAATATCTAAAAAATCTTTGGTTATTAAATACTAAATCATCATTCAATGATAAGTATGGAGATTTTTCAGGTGAAATCATTGGAATCTCAGACCTTGGTCTATTACAAATTTTAAAAGGAAATGAAATTGTGGAATATGATTTAAAGGAAATACAGTTTAATGCTCGAAATGTGTTTTAAGTTTCTCTGACATGTAATTAAAAAGATTTGTGAGAGGTTTCTCTACCATCATTTTCAAAAATTTATTTAATTCCCCATCAAATTCAATGTAACCTTGAGTTTGGTTTTCAATTTTCTCTAAATTCAAAGTTAATTTAAATGGAAATGGTGACTTTTCACCAGATTTCATAAATATTTTTGATTTACCTTCAAATCCATCTTGAACTAATGAAATAACTACTCCACCCTGAACTTTAAATGAGCATTCTGTTAAGTTAGCTTTCCAATCAGAAATACTTTCTTTAGGCAAAATATGAAATAAATTAGATGAATCAGATAAAAAAAGAAAAATATTTTCCTGATTTTCATTTATTAATACTGATGTACTTTTAAGTATCATAGAATTATTTTTTCCAAGTATCAGGATTTTCTTTCCACTCTCTCAAAGAATCTAAATCATTCACTGAAATGAAATCTTGCTTTAAAGCTTGTTCAATTAAAATATCATATGAAGTTAGTGTGATAAAAGGACATTCAGCTTGTTCAAAATTTAATTTTGCTTGTTCAAAACCATAAGTAAAAATAGCCACTAGTCCTTTCACGTCTAATCCAGCTGATTTAAGTGCTTCTATAGCTTTAATACTACTTCCACCTGTTGAAATTAAATCCTCGATTACAACAACCTTCTTACCTTCTTCATAAAAACCTTCTATTTGATTTCCCATTCCGTGCTCTTTTGCAGAACTTCGAACATAAATAAAAGGAACACCTAATTCCTGAGCTACTAATGCACCTTGAGCAATACCTCCTGTAGCAACACCTGCAATAATATCTGGTTTCCCAAATTTCTCTAATATAGACTCAGCATATCCTTGTCTTATAAAAGTTCTAATATTTGGAAATGAAAGAGTTACACGATTATCACAATAAATCGGAGATTTCCAACCTGAAGCCCAAGTAAAAGGATTATTGGGTTCTAACTTAACAGCTTTTATTTGTAATAAAAATTCTGCTACCTTTAACGCTTTTTCGCTATTCAAAATCATACGGCAAATGTACAAAGTTTTTATTGAAAATAGAGCTGTTTTCATCTTAGATAATGAAGAAATTAATTCTTTAGAGGGTTTAATAATCAAAACAAATAATTTAAAAGGACTTCGAAAATTAATATTCAACTGTTTTTCAGACACTAATATTAATTTACCGATCTATGTGATTTATCCAAATCCTGAAAAAGCATTTTTTAAAATTTTTAAAAAATTTGATTTTGTCGAAGCAGCTGGAGGAATTGTGAGAAAGAAAAATAAATTTTTATTCATAAAAAGAAATGGTTATTGGGATATTCCTAAAGGGAAATTAGATAAAAATGAAAAAATAGAATTAGGAGCTATTAGAGAAATCGAAGAGGAATGTGGTATTTCAAAACCTAAAATAACTAAGTTTAATTGCATTACTTATCATACTTATCAATACAAAGGAAAACCTACTATCAAAAAGACATATTGGTATAATTTAGATTATGAAGGAAATGAAAAACTAATCCCTCAATTAGACGAAGGCATTTCTGAAGTTAAATGGTTTTCAAAAAAAGAAATAAAACAAATAATATTATTGAATACATATCCATCTATTACAGATGTAATAAGCAACTATTTTAAAGATGATTCGTTTTTGGTATAGTATTTGTCATTTTTTTGTTAAAACAATTTATAGATTAAAATTTTTATTGTAACCTTGTTAAAAAAAAAACGATTATGAAAGTTATATTATTATCAATTTCAATGTTAGCATTATCACTAAATATCAATGCGCAAGAAGCTACTAAAAAAATAGAGCCAGAAAAAGTTGAAGCTAAAAAAACTGAAACTAAAGATACTCAAACGGAAAAAGCAATTACTTTCAAAAATGAAATAATTGAGCGTACTGAAGTTAAATATGATTCTCAAGAATTATTTATTTTTGAATTTAAAAACACTGGTAAAACTCCAATTTTAATTCAAAATGTTCAGACTAGTTGTGGTTGTACAAATGCTGCAAAACCTGAAGAGCCAATTCAACCTGGAAAAAAAGGTGAAATCGCAGTAAAATACGACACAAAAAGAGTTGGTCAATTTACAAAAACAATCACAGTTACAACAAACGTTCAAACTGAACCAATTATTTTAACAATTAAAGGAACAGTTTTACCTCAAGAAGTTAAAACTGAAGAGGCTCCAAAAAATTAATAAATAAAAAACTCAATAAAAAAAAGGAACAATATAATTGTTCCTTTTTTTATGTATTAATTGAACCATCTAACCATTTTTTGAACATCGGGACTCTTTCCCTACTTACAATCGAAGATTCTTCTTCTAAATTTAACACTTTCACTTTTAATCTACTATTAAAAAAAGAATTCACTTTTTCAATACTTGACAATGATATTATTGTTTTTCGATTAATCCTAAAGAACAATTCAAAATTCAAACAAGATTCTAATTCATCTAAATTATAATCAATAATAAATCGCTTATTGCTTTTTGTAACCAATAACACCACTCCGTCTTCAGAAATAAAATGCTGAATTTCATCTATTTGAATGGATGAAATTGAATCACCAAGCTTAACCATAAATCGGTTTTTAAATTGTTTGGATTCTGATAAATAAGTATTTGAAATTTCATTGAAATTTATTTCACTCTGTTTATTCCATCTTTCATATTTCATAATTGCTTGTCTAACCTCATCAATACCTAGAGGCTTAAGTAAATAATCAATACTATTTAATTTAAATGCTTTTAAAGCGTACTCATCATAAGCTGTTGTGAAAATGATTGGAAAATTAACGGTTACTTTTGAAAAAATATCAAAGCTTATTCCATCGGATAAATGAATATCTACAAATAACAAATCTGCTTCTATACCATTATTAAATGCCATAATAGAATCTTTAACCGATTCAAAAACTTTTACCACTTCAATTCTATGATCTATTTTTAAAAGTAGATTAACCAAATAATCAGCTGATAATTTTTCGTCTTCAATTATAATAATTCTCATTTCACAGTCAATAAAGGTAATTTAACACAAAACAATTCTTGATCTTGATGAATTTCAATTTTTTTATTTGTAAAAAAACCATACCTACTTTCAATATTTTTAATACCAGTCTTTGAACTTTGTTCATAAATCGGTCGAAGCTGAATATTGTTACAAATTTGAAGCATATTCTCAATACTATTTAAACTAATTTTCAAAGGCGAATTTGTTGAAATTTCGTTGTGCTTAATTGCATTTTCAACTAAAATCTGTAATGATAAGGGTGGTATTTTACATGCTAATGAATCTTCATCCAAATGAATATCAAAAATAATATTCTCTCCAAATCTTATCTTCAATAAGAAAAAATAAGATTCCATAAATTTCATTTCTTCTTTTAATGAGATTAATTCATTGTTATTATTATCAAGAATATAACGATAAACTTTGGACAACTGGTTTATAAACTCTACAGCTTTGTCCTGATTAATATAGACCAATGAAGACAAGACACTCAAATTATTAAATAAAAAGTGTGGATTTAGTTGACTTTTCAAATTTTGTAGTTGAGCTGAAATAGATTCAGTTTTATATTCTTCAATTTCAATTAAGGACTTTTTCCATTGCTTAAAAAATTGAAAACCTATTTCAATTGATAAAATTATTATTGTGATCAATAAACCAATTATAATCGAAGTAGTTAAAAACATTGATTGTCTTGCATAAGGAATTTTACAAACAAAAGTATTGAACGTAAACATCGACAAATAAATAATCGAAAAACTATAAATCAATGCTAAAGAAAATTGAACAAAAAATCTTTTCTTCGGCACTTTTTGCCATTCTAACTTTAAATTTAATAAATGATCAAGCCATAAATTTCCTTCCCATATAAGAACGGTAATTAAAACAGACATTAATAAATCTAAAACACGATTTCTTGCTGGATTAACTTCAAAATCTAATAATAAAAAATCCAATAAATAGGAAATCACTGCTCCTAAAATGAACATCCATATAAATCGTTTTTTACTTTTTTCCATAGAGTCTAAAATTGAACTTTATAAACAAAATTCGGAAATAAACCAATTTGATAAGCTGTATTAATTTTTCCATTTATTGGATTATATCGCTGAGCGAAAACATTTTTGTGATTTGTAACATTTTGAATATCTAAATACCAAGATTGAGAAATTTTTCTTTTCTTACTATTCAAAGTGAAACCAAACTTAACATCTAAACGAAAAAAATTGGGATTTCTCATAGAAAATGCATAATCATCTCCTTTTAAAACTTGAAAATTAATTAATTGAGATGCTTCTAAATCAACAGGTGTATAATATCTTCCTCCTGCTTGGGTAAACTTTACATCTGTTGTAAATGAATTTCGTTTTTCTTTACCAACCTTAAATTCTTTACCAGCTAAAATATTATATACAAATTTACCATTGAATCCAGTATTTCTTTCAACATTATCACTTCCTGTATATTTTGATTCATAAACAGATCCTGTAATTAAAGTATAATATCCTTTACTATAAAATTTTTCAATAGTCAATTCAACACCATAGTTTCTTCCTTTTCCTGTATTTATCAAATAAGATGTTTCATTTGGAAAAAAGCTTGCGCCTGCATTCAGCATAGAATAAGAACTTTCAATCTCTGTAACGGGAACATTGAAAATAGATTGATAATATGTTTCAGCTTTAATTCTCCAATTTTTAAACGGAAATAATTCGTATCCAATTACCAATTGATGACTTTTAGTGAATCCCATATTCTTATTTGACTGAACATATGAACCATCCGCTAAGAGCGTTCTGTAGAAATAAGAATCTGTAGGCTGCATTTGACTATGTAAACCGTACCCAAAGCTTAAGTTACTTTTTTCATTAACTTGAAATTTCAAACCCAATCTTGGTTCAATCGCTGACGATTTATTTAATACTAAATACTGACTATGTATACCTGCATTCAAAGTAAATCTCGTGGAAATCGTATATTTTAAATGTGCATACCCTTGTAAAAGTGAAGTATAATCATTAAAATCCCAAATCTGTTTCCAATCAGAAGTGTAATACTTACTTCTATAATACAGATTTAAATTCATTACTTCAGTTAAAACTCCAACCTTCAAAAACAACTTTGAATTAATTTTAGAATTAAATGAACTATTCAAAGTATATCTTATTTGTGTTGTTTTATTTTCCAAAATTCTCTTAATTTCATTCGTTTGAGAATTTATAGAATCTTCATCATATACAGAAGAAGAGAAAGTTGCCCCAATAATTGTTTTAAAGTAAGATTTTGAATTCACACGAATGAAATGATTTACCCCAACAAGTGCCATATTACTTGTGAAATAACTATCTCTAACAGGATTAGCAAACAAATCATTACTATCAATCTGATCATGTAAAAAATTAATTTTACTTTTCCCTGCAATTCCAAACAATACAAACTTCCCTAATTTAGTATTACCCCCATTTATTTTAAATGAAATATCCTGATAAAACGGTGTCGCTGTTGTACCTATTGGAACACCAGCTTTTTGAGCAAATTCTGTAAAAGAATAACGATATGCAATCAAATACGATGAACCTTTCGATTTTCTTAATGGTCCCTCAGTTACAGCTTCTAAACCAGTCAGTGCACCTAATTGAAATGTATGCTCACGTTTATCTGAATTTCCTTTTCTAAAACCTAAATCAAAAACACCGGCAGTTGCATTTCCATATTCAGAAGGAAAAGCAGAAGTAAAAAAATCTGAATTCTTCAATACATTTGTATTCAAAGCGCTTACCGGACCACCTGTAGTTCCTATAGTCGAAAAGTGATTTGGATTAGGAATGTTTAACCCTTCAATTCTCCATAAAACTCCAACAGGAGAATTTCCTCTTATTACTAAATCATTTCTTGAATCATCCGGAGAACTAACACCCGCAAAATTTGCAGCCATTCTTGACGGATCGGATCTTCCACCTGCAAATCGATTTACTTCTTCAGTACTAAAAGATCTTGCACTAACAGTTGTTAATTCATTTATTGTTTCATTCTTTTTATTACCCGATATTACAACTTCAGAAATTGAATTAATATTTTCTTCTAATGAAATATCAACTATTACTTCCTTCCCTACTGTTACAATAATGTTTGGTATAGTAACTGATTTATAACCTGTAAAATTTGCTTGAACGTCATATCTTCCTGGTTTTACTCCAGTAATTAGATATTTCCCATCTAAATCAGTTTGTGTATTCAAAAGAGTATCAGAACCTATTACTCGAATAATTGTATTTGGTAAAGAAGTTAATGATTGCTTGTCAATTACAGTTCCTTTTATGGTTTGTGTTGACTCTTGGGCATACA
>CALPRR020000038.1 GCA_943326025.2 Candidatus Kuenenia stuttgartensis
AGACAGGTACAACCCCAAATTGTACAGATGAAAATAGTTTTGTAGTAACGATTAATACAACTCCAACAGCTGATGCTCCAATTAATGTAACAGCATGTGACAGTTATGTATTGCCAGCTTTAACTGTAGGTAATTATTATACAGGATTAGGAGGAACAGGCACAGTATTAACTGCAGGATCAACAATCACAAGTCCACAAACAATTTATGTTTATGCACAGACAGGCACAACCCCAAATTGTACAGATGAAAATAGTTTTGTAGTAACGGTTAATACAACTCCAACAGCTGATGCTCCAATAAATGTAACGGCATGTGACAGTTATGTATTACCAGCGTTAACTGTAGGTAATTATTATACAGGAACAGGAACAGCATTAACAGCAGGATCAACAATCACAAGTCCACAAACAATTTATGTTTATGCACAGACAGGCATAACCCCAAATTGTACAGATGAAAATAGTTTTACAGTAACGGTTAATATAACCCCAAATTCACCTTCTGGTTTAAATGATTTGACTTATTGTTCAACAGATATTATATCTCCAATTATTATTGGATCTACTGGAGATGTCGTAACATGGTATGCAAATGTGGAGCAAACGAATGTAATTAATGTAGGAGAGACTCTTTTACCATTGTTGAGTTCACAAAATTATTTTGTTACATTATCAAATAATGGATGTGAGAGTAGTGCAACTCAATTTTCAATAATTATTAATGAATGTGAAATAAACTTTCCTTCAGCTTTTACTCCTGATGGAGATAATATCAATGATGTTTGGGAGATAAGTAATATTGATCAAGTTTATCCAGATAATGTAGTGAGAATATATAATAGATGGGGGAATTTGTTGTTTGTATCTGAGAGAGGTAAATACGAAATGAAACCATGGAATGGAAAATATAATGGAGAACTATTGCCTGTCGCTTCCTACTATTACATAATAGAGTTCAGTGAAAAAAGTAAAACTGATACAGGGACAATTTCGATTATTAGAAAATAGTTAGCGGACTTCGTTAGAAGACGACAAAATATTGAAAATGCAAAATAAGAAAATTCAAGTTCATAAGTTTTTAATCGAACTATTCGGACGTGAAACGACAATATTTGATTTGTTGGCTGTTATTATAAGCTCCGTTTTATTTGCTGGTTTGATACTTTTGATTAAGTGGAATTCTGACTTTTCAGTACTTAAAAAAATTATACTGACAATTCTCGCACTTGACATTGCTGGTGGCGTTGTAGCGAACTTTACGAGTGGTACAAATAATTATTATGCTGAGTCATTACAAAAAAGATACTTGTTTGTTTTTGTTCATCTGTTACAGCCATCAATTCTAATCTGGATCTTTCCAAATGAGTTATTAGCGGTTTTGGGAGAATCGATATTTACTCTTATAAGCTCAATCATTGTATTGAATATAAAAAAGCATTACAATCAAAGAATAATTGCTGTAACACTTTTGCTTTTTTCCTTAATTCTATCAACTCTTTTTAATTATACCGACCCATTGACAAAAATGATAATGCAGCTCTTTTCTTTAAAACTCATTTTGGCATTTAGTGTAAATTGGGTTTCAACTGACAAAGAGTAAATGATTAATTTAAAAGTCAAATCAGCTTTCATCGCATTACTAATATTGCTAAAAGGATATTCCCAGAACATTACTAAGCCTTTTGAAACTTTAAAAAAAGAGAGAGGTATTCTTTATGGCCTTGACAACAGAGGAACTCACATTTTTCAGCATCACACCGTTATCTATGGATTATATTCAGGAATTAGTTTAGGAAAAAAAATCAGATTCAAAATAGGTATAAATGGAACTCCTTTTGAAATTGGAAAATTTGTTGATGAAAATGGGATTATAAAGAAAAATAGATTGTTTTTTGCCAGCGTAGGAGAAGAATTTGACTTTTACCAATATAAAAAATTTGGTATGACAACGTATCTGCAAGCTGGGATTGGCAACAACTTTTACAGACAGCTAAATCAAAACGGAACAGAGGTTAACAAAGGTAAACAACTCATTATTCCTATTGAAACAGGCTTACATTTCAGTTATGACCTTTTGACTTTTATTAAACTTAAGACTGGTTTTGGTTGGCGTTTTGTAGCACCAAACAATTCAAGAGAGTTAAGTGGTTACTATGTAAAACTTGGTCTTAGTTTTAATCATAAAAAATTTAATCAAACAAGATCAGACAATAAAACAACGCCCCGCTAACAGCAACTGCCCAAAAGTGGCGGGTCAGTGGTTAATCCAAGCTCCGTGTTTCTATCAATGTTTATGCTCAGTTGACAGTGAAGTGCTTCGAAATCGTAACCTTCAGGTATCTGTAAAACGATAATAGCATTGTCCTAAAGAGTAGTTTTTTATTAGATTAAAACAACACTTTTTAGATTTAAACAACGTTATTTTGTCTCATTGTCTCTTATTGAAATTAATTTTTATTTAATTGATTATCAGTTTTTTATTTTATTTGTAATTATGCTAGTTTCATTTCCGAACATGTCCTATAACTAAAAAAACAACTTAAAATATCTTAAATTTGTAATGTAGTTTAATAGTTAGGTTTAGTTTTACGAAGATTGAGTGAAACAAAATCATCACGATTTGATTAATGGCTGTTAGTTAATTCTTATTATGATTTTGATGATTTTAACCTCCCTTTTGGGAGGTTTTTTTTTACGTTTAAAATTGGTTTTTTAATTCTTTAAAGTGTCCTAAATCATTCAAACCTAAATAATATTTAAAAAATTGTTTATCAATATTTTAGATTCTTTTTTTTTATGATTTTCATCAATTGATTAATAAATATTGATCTGATTATAATCCAATATCAATGTGTTACTTTTGCAACATAGTAAGTAAATAGTTTTTGTAAATTAATACATGGTGATTTCTAAAATTGAAAAAATAGTGATTTTGAAAGGTCAGAAATCATAATGTGTTATTAAAGCCTTCTCTTGTTGAAGGCTTTTTTATTTTATGTTGTAATATTAATTATGTAATGAAATCAGTTCAAAAAATTAAGCAGATAAACAAATTATTAGTTGCAAATAGAGGCGAAATAGCAATTAGAATATTTCGTGCCGCAACAGAATTAAATATTAGAACAGTTGCTGTGTATACCTTTGAAGATAGGTATTCATTACATAGATATAAGGCAGATCAGAGTTTTCAAATAGGAGATGAAAAAGATCCATTAAAACCCTATTTGGATATTGAAGAAATTATTTCAGTTGCTAAAAAAAATAATGTAGATGCTATTCATCCAGGTTATGGTTTCTTATCTGAAAACGTTCAATTAGCAAAAAGATGTCAAGAAGAAGGAATCATCTTTGTTGGACCACGAACAGATGTTATGGAAAAACTAGGAGATAAGGTTAATTCTAAAATTCAAGCGAAAGAAATTAATGTACCGTTAATTCCTGATAGTCAGATTTCAATAAAGACATCAGAGGATGCATTAAATGAATCTAAAAGAATAGGTTTTCCTGTTATGTTAAAAGCATCTGCGGGAGGAGGAGGAAGAGGGATGAGAGTAGTGAGATCTGAGTCTGAAGTAATCAATTCATATAATGATGCAGCAAATGAAGCGCTTAAAGCTTTTGGTGATTCAACAATTTTCATTGAGAAATATATTGAGAATCCTAAACATATTGAGGTTCAGATTTTAGGAGATAATTATGGAAACATTGTTCATTTATTTGAAAGAGATTGTTCGGTTCAAAGAAGATTCCAGAAAGTAATTGAAATTGCGCCATCAATATTAAGTCAAAATGCGAAAGAAAAACTTTACGGTTATGCTGTTAATTTAGCTAAACATGTAGGATACAATAACGCAGGGACAGTTGAGTTTTTAGTAGATAAAGAGGAGAACATATACTTTATTGAAGTAAATCCAAGAATTCAGGTAGAGCACACAATTACAGAAGAAATAACGGGGATTGATATCGTTCGTTCACAAATTATTATTGCTGCAGGTTATTCTCTAAGTCACAATCAAATTTTTATAAATTCTCAAGAAGATGTAAAATGTAATGGTTGGGCAATTCAATGTCGAGTTACGACTGAGGATCCTGAAAATGATTTTAAACCAGATTTTGGAACTATTATAGCTTACAGAAATGCAGGTGGTTACGGAATTCGTTTAGATGAAGGAAGTAGTTATTCAGGTGTTAAAATATCACCGTTCTTCGATTCTATGCTTGTAAAAGTATCTGCAAGTGGAAGAACATTAAAAGGTGCTGCTTTAAGGTTGAAAAGAACACTAGAAGAATTTAGAATTCGAGGAGTAAAAACAAACATTCCATTTTTAGTGAATGTTATGGAAAATCCAATTTTCCAATCAGGAGAAACAAATGTTGGATTTATTCAAGAAAATCCGCAATTGCTAATTCCTAAATATGGTTTTGACAAAGATAGGGGTACTAAATTATTAAAGTATTTAGGGGAATTAAAAGTGAATGGTCATCCTGATGTTAAGATATGCGATGAAAAGAAAATATTTAGGAAATTACATATTCCTGATTATGATAAAAAGGCAAATTTTCCAAAAGGAACTAAAGATTTATTAAACGAGCTAGGAAGAGAAGCATTTATAAATTATATAAAAGAAGAAAAAAAGATTTTTTATACCGATACAACATTAAGAGATGCGCACCAGTCTTTGTTTGCAACAAGATTAAGAAATGATGATATTTTAAAAATGTTGGAGGGTTATGCAAAATCAATTCCTGAATTATTTTCTTTGGAAGTTTGGGGTGGAGCTACTTTTGACGTTTGTATGCGATTTTTACATGAAGATCCATGGGAAAGATTGCGATTAATTCGTAAAGCAGCACCAAATATTTTATTGCAAATGTTATTTAGAGGTACAAATGCTGTTGGATATGCTGCTTATCCTGACAATGTCATTGAAAAATTTATAGTAAAGAGTGCTGAAAATGGTATAGATGTGTTTAGAATTTTTGATTCATTAAACTGGATTGAAGGCATGACGCATAGTATCAAGATTGTAAGAGAAAAAACAAATTCTTTGGCAGAGGCTTGTATTTGTTATACAGGTGATATAATGGATTCAAATCGAACAAAATTTAATTTAGATTATTATATTGACTTAGCAAAACAATTAGAATCCGCAGGGGCACATATGTTATGTATTAAGGATATGGCTGGTTTATTGAAACCATACGCTGCGGAAGTGTTAATTAAAGCTTTGAAACAAAATATTTCAATTCCAATTCATCTTCATACACATGACACATCTTCAATACAGTCTTCTACCTATTTAAAAGCGATTGAAGCGGATGTTGATGTTGTTGATGTTGCTTTAGCTTCTATGAGTGGATTAACATCTCAACCAAATTTTAATTCAATTGTAGCGGCTTTTAAAGGACATGAAAGAGAAAATCCAATTGATCTTCAAAAATTAAATGAATTTTCTAATTATTTTGAAATTGTCAGAGAGTATTATTATCCATTTGAATCAGAGTTAAAAGCTGGAACCGCAGAAGTTTATAATCATGAAATTCCAGGGGGACAATATTCTAATCTATTACCTCAAGCAAGAGGTTTAGGCTTGGAAGATAAATTTGAGTTGGTTAAAGAGAATTATGTGAAAGTGAATCAATTATTTGGCGATATAGTTAAAGTTACACCATCGTCTAAAGTGGTAGGTGATATGGCAATGTTTATGACTTCAAATAATTATTCGGTTGATGATATCTTTGAAAAAGGGGAGACAATTTCATTTCCTGATTCAGTTAAACAACTTTTTAAAGGTGAATTAGGTCAACCATTTGGAGGATTTCCAAAGGAACTTCAAAAAATAATACTAAAAGATATCAAACCATACACTGAAAAACCAAATGCACACATTAAAGCTTTTGATTTTGATACTGAATTCGAAAAATTTAAACTGAAGTATGATGAATCATTAACAGAAGAGGATTTACTATCATATATAATGTATCCGAAGGTTTTTGACGAGTTTTATACATTTAATAAATATTTTGGTAAAGTTGAAAGTCTTCCAACACCAGCTTTTTATTATCCTTTAAAATCGAATGAAGAAATTATTGTTAATCTAGAATCAGGTAAAAATTTATTAATTCGTTTCAGATACATGGGGGAACCTAATGAAGATGGATTCAGAGAAGTTTATTTTCAAATAAATGGACAAACTAGAAATGTATTAATAAAAGACAATAAAATAAAAATTGATAAAGTTTCAAATGTTAAAGTTTCTAGTGACAATGAAGTAGGGGCTCCACTTCAGGGTAAATTAGTAGACATTAAAGTGAAAGAAGGTGATAAAATTATAAAAGGAACACCTTTATTTGTTATAGAGGCTATGAAGATGGAATCAACAATAAACTCAACAGTAGAGGGAGTTGTTCAAAAAATTTACATTAAAAATAACTCAATGGTTGAACAAGGTGACTGTCTATTATCTATTTAAAAAACAGTTATTTGTGTGTTTTTTGTAATGTTTTGTAATATTTAAATTCAGTGATTTTGGAGATTTGGCTCATAATTTTGGGACAAATCTTCAAAACTCGAAAAAATGATAGGAAACAAACTTTACAATTTAATTAAAGATTTAAGTAAGCAACAGTTAAATAATTTATTACTTAAATGTAGGAATAGCAATGATAAAAGATTAATATTATTTAAAAGCTATCTGACCAATCATGAGAATACACTAGACAATCTTAATATTTTTTTAGTTAAAGAAGTAAATAAAACATGGCCTAATTCGTCAGAGAAAGAGAAAGAATTGAAAGTTAGGAGATTAACTAATTTTTATACGTCACTTATTGAGAAAATAATATTAGAAGATGAATATCTAGATAAGACCTCAAGTTTTAGAAATATCCTGTTAGCAAATTTTTTAGTAAAAAAAGGGAATACAGATTTAGTGAATCATTATTATGATAAAGCTTATTTAAAATCAATTGAGGAGGATGAAATGATTTACCAAACAAATGCTTTAAAAGGTAAAATAAGTATGGTTTATGCTTCTCAAAATGAAAAGAAAATTGAAAAAGTTTTTGAGTACAATAAAAAAATTGCTGAGTTAAATGAATCTATCTATAAAAAATCAATTACTGATTATTATAATAATATTTCAAATATTTATTTAGAAAAAAGTTCATTGATAAAAGAAGAAAAATCAAAGTATTTAGATGAAATTAATAAGTATTTATTAGAAATAAATAATCCACTTTTAAAATCTTCGTTGTATGTTTCACTAGCCAAATTAAATTTCGAAAATGAATCATTATTTGAATATTTAAATGAAGCAAAAAAAATAATGAATCAAATAGAGCTGAAGGATAAATCCTATTTTGATTTTGAGAGAAAGTTGAACTTTTTGGAACTTAGATTAAATTTTTTTAAGGGTAAAGAAGTTGATGAATTAATAGAAATAGCTGATACTATTTTCACGGATCAAACAAATTTTTCTATTATTAATAATAATACTTTGTTCTATAAGATTTTGTTTATGATTTTAGCTGATAATATTGATGAAGCTCAACAATTACTTGATAAAAATCACATTTATTTTAAAGGAGAAGGTAAAATATTAGAGCAGTTTTTGAAAGCCGTTATTTTTGAAAAGTCACAAGAATACAGAAAAGCAATTCAGATATTACAGAATATAATTTATTCATCAAACTATTTTTTCTCAATTTTTTCAAGATTATTATTGATTAAAATTTATATTAAACAAAATAAAATTTCAGTATTAAAATCATTAGTTGATTCAACTCAGCGTTTTTTATTGTTAAACGAAGAGAATCCTTTAGGTATGGAATCACATCAATATGTTTTACATCAATTAAAAGCCAAGTACATGGTTGTGAAGGGGAAAAAAGATTTTGACACTCAAAGTTTAACGGTTTTTCATAAATATTTATTGAATTAGTCAAAAACATTTCTAAAATATATTATGTACATTTATGCTCGTTTTAATAAATGAGCATAAATGTCATTTAAACAGTTTTACTTATTAAGTTTACTTGGAATTTCATTTTTTGGCTTTCTAATTTTGTTTTTGATATGGTTTTCTAACAGAAGAGATGATAAAAACAAAGATTATAGAGGTCTTTTGTATATTGCATTAGCTTTTTTATCTTGGTCTTTTGTAGCATTATACAAGTGGCAAGACAATCAAATTATTAATTTAAGTAGTGTTGTTAACGATCGTGTAATTTCTGCTTTTAGTAATTTGTTTTTATTTGCTTCCTTACCCTATTTTACTAACGCTTTTAATACTTTAAGGTATAAATTTTCATTTTTCAGAAATCGTGAACAATGGGTAATTAATGTATTTATTGCATTTACAATTATTACTACATTATTCAGTTATGCAGATAGAAAAGGTGATTCTTTACCTGATTATATTCAATATACAATAATTGCAATTGATTCCTTAATTTCAATAGGAATATTTTCTTTGATTTGTTTTGCTTTATTTCAGTCATTAAAAAAAGTAATTTCTAATTCACTGATTAATAATGTATTCTTATCAGTATTTATTTTACTTCCCTTTACTCAATTAATATTACCATTAACAAAAGTTTTCCCAATACAACTAAGCTTTTTGTATCCATATGCTTTAACTGTATTTTTAATTTCTTTAGCTTGTTTTATTAGCATTATTAATACTTATTTTTTATTGTATTTCTCAATTGTGAAAAATTCAAAAACTATTTCTTTGTTTGAAAACAACAGCATTGTTGAGCAAGAAGTAATTGCTATAAACAAGATCATTTTTGACTTCGATGAAACCACAAGGGATTATATGATTTCATTAATAGTAATTGATAATTATGGAAAAGAATTTAAAATCGAACATTCTTCCTCTAAAATATTAAGACCTTTTGCTCATTGGTTACTTTTTGCTTTAGCAAAAAAGCAAAATGTATTTTTATTTGAAAATGATATTTCAGTTACAAAATTTAGAATGGTAGAATATTTAAATAAGAAAAGTGATTTAAAAATTCAACAAGATCAAGTTTTTACAAATAATGGAGGTGTTTTTTCATTAAAATTAGATGCAGAGTCAATTGAATTTAAACATAAAGAGCTTTTTCATAAATCATTTGTAATGCAAGAAATTTTCAGAATACATGCATTATGCTTTATTTCTAAAGATATTGTAGAGAAAGAAAATCTTAAAAATAGTAAATCATTAGAAAAATATTTAAATAAAAATATTAATGATTTATATGCTAATATTTTTTGTTTTGATTAAATTATAACTAGGATTTTTTCTTCTAAATCATTCAAAAAATATTTTTTAAAACTAAATAATAAGTTTAAAAAGTATTTGGTAATCAGTTTTTTAAGTGATTACAAAAAATTACATTTCCATTTAATTATATTTCTAAACATTAATTCAATTCATTAAGGATTGTTGTTGGGATAACTTTGAGTCAATTGCTACTATTATACAATTAACTCTATGAAAAAAATAGTTATCTCAAAGAAAGTATTGATTGTAATTTTATTACTGTTGTCAAACATAATGAATGCTCAAACTTTCTCAAATTCAACTGCTGCAGCTTATGATACTTGGAATAATAGTGCTTGGGCAACTCCTTTTTCTAGAACAATTTCTGTTTCAGGTTTAGCAACTACTTTGTCATCTTCAGGCACAGTTTTGAAACAAATTAATATTACTATGGGTGACGGAAGTAATAGTCCAACATTCAATAGTTACTTCATGAGATTAAGATCTCCTTCTGGTAAAATAATAGATATTGTTAGAAATTTTGATGGTATTACAGGTGTTAGAAACATGGATATTAAGTTTAGAGATGATACATTGCTTCAGCGACCATCTTCAGGTAATCAGGCGCCATTCAATATAGGTTATTACAAAGTTTTCAAGGCAAATTCATTTGCAAGTGTTAATGGCGATAATCCAAATGGAACATGGACATTTGAAATGATTGAGTCTAGTAGTTATACTCAAGCTTTTTCAAAAGTAGAGCTTGTTTTTGGTTCACCGTATAATTATGAAGATATCTCTTCAAGTACATCCAAAACAAATGACGCTTGTTCTGCTCCAAAATGTATGTCTACAGGTACAATTTTAAAAGCTACAATTAGTGGCTATTCTGGAGACGTGAATGATCCAGCTGTTGGAACACCTTTTCCAAGCGGATGTCAATGGAATGCTGCAAAAAATAATTCTGCGTGGTTTTATTTTACCGCTAATTCAACTTCTGCTAAGATTACAATTTCAGGTGTGTCTGCAGTAATTCAATCATTGGTAGTTAATGCTGTCGGTCAATGTGTATCTGGCAGTCAAACGGTTCCCAGTGGAGGTTGTCCAATTGATGCTATAAATGACACTTACAAAAGTCCTAGATATACAGGCACTTCAGGTTCGAGTAATAATCAGCAATTTAATTTATCAAGTTTAACACCTGGTAATCGATATGCATTAATAATAGATGGTAATGGTGGCGCTATTTCTCCATTATATATTGAAATGTCTGGATCAACAGGATCGTGTAGTATTCCATTACCAATGGAACTTTATTCAATCTATGGAAGAAATTTATGTGATGTGAATGAAATTAATTGGACAACTGCTTCTGAATCTAATAACGATTATTTCTTATTGGAAGAGTCAATTGATGGGCAATTATTTGTTGAAGTTGACCGCATTGACGCCATTGGTAATAGCATCAAAAATCATTCTTATTCCTCAACTGTTTCAATTACTGGAAATTCACCTATATATTATTATAGGTTGTCTCAAATAGATAATGATGGTCAAATTAATGAATCTAAAATTATTAGTGTAAAAAACACTTGTAATACAGATAATATTAATTACAAAAATGAAGAGATAATATTAACGGGTTATGAAAATATACAAAGTGTTGAAGTTTATGATTTACAAGGAAGAAAAATCATTGAAGGAACTTCAACTATTTTAAATATAAGTGGATTATCAAACTCTGTTTATAATGTTCTTGTAAAAGCAAATGGTGAATACTTTTCAAAAAAGATATATAAGTTATGAATATAAAAAACATAAATAAAATGGATACCAAAAAATATTCTATGAATTCGACTTCTATTCGACTAATTCTTGTAATGTTATTTTTAATAGGTATAAGAAACAGTTTTTATTCTCAGGTTGTTATTAATGAAGTAATGTTTATGCCTGGTACTAATTATTCTTCACTTGGAGCTGATAATACAAATCAAGCACTTCAATCTTTGTATAATTCAAGTGGTACAGGTTCTGAATGGATTGAATTATATAATTCAAACTCTTGTCAACCAGTTGATTTGAGCTGTTATATTTTAGGTAGTATAACAACCTCAACTAATAATGCGACATTTCAATTTCCTTCAGGAACAATAATACCTCCGTTAGGTTTTATTATTATAGGTGGTGCAAATGCTCCAAATGTAGATTTTAATTTGAATAATTACATAAATACTCCTAATTTATCAGGAAGTTCAAGATGGCATCTTGAGAACGGATGTGGTTATATGACTTTAGCAGACCCATCAGGAAATATAATTGATGCAGTTTACTGGTCTCAAAATAATTCTTCTGATCTAAGTGCAACTAATTCATGTGGTGGTAGTTTTGATAATGATCAATCAATTATTGTTTCATCTTGTAATTCTAGTTTAATTAATTTACCTCAAGCAAGGAATATTTTAGGAATTGAATATTTAGGTAATTTCGGTGCGTCCGGGCAAGGCACAAATGTTATAGGTAAATCAATTTCAAGAACTTTGGATGGTGGTTCAACATGGAGTTTAAGTTCTGCAGGAGGTACTCCAAGAAATTGTAACGGTATTTGTCAAACAGCATCACCTTTCAATATAAATGCCCAAATTACCCAACCTTCATGTGGTAATCCAAATGGTCAAATTGTATCCTCTCCAAGTCCTGCAGGAAGTTATACGTATAGTTGGTCACATAATGCAGGTTTATCTTTAAGCAATGCGACTGCTTTGAATTCAGGTTCTTATACTTTGTCAGTTTCTAATGGTTCTTGTTCAAAAGATACTGTAATTGTATTAAACGCTTCTGCTCCATTTAATATTAATGCAACTATAAATCAAGTTACTTGTGCTTTAGGTGATGGTCAAATAACATTGAATCCTTCGCCTGCTGGTTCATATACTTATTCTTGGAGTCATAATGGTTCTTTAACAGCTTCTTTTGCAAATAACTTAAATGATGGTAGTTATACAATCACAGTTGATAATGGTGTTTGTCCAAAGGATACAACGATTATTTTAATTCCCCCAACAGGATGTTGTACTATTCCTTTGACATCGACATTAGATTCTATTGCAAATTCTGTTTGTAATGCTTCTAATAACCCATGTAATTATTCGGGTCCAACAATTTTAATAAATGAAATAAATATTTATCCAACAAATGGGGATGGATCAATTTATGGAGATGGACCTACTGGGCCGGGTTCAGGAGAAGGTGAATGGATTGAATTGTTTAATCCAGATTGGTGTAATCCAATTGATATATCTGGTTATATATTAGGAAGTTATAACTCCACTTCTGCAATAAATCTTTCTGCATCAAATGGAATGGGATTTGTGATACCTGCAAATACAATTGTTCCTCCTCTTGGTTTTGTTGTTGTTCGTGGAATAAATGCACCAGTGCCACCTATTGGTACCATTGATATTGTTATTAACAATAGTAATAATCAAGTTTGTGTTGATGGTGGTGTTTCTACAAATAGAATATGGTTCCAAAATGCTGGAGGCTGGTTTGCATTTTATAATCAAAATGGTGTTCCTCAAGATGTAATAAAATGGGGTACTCCACCAACACCTGGAGATTTAAATGGAAATCCGTGTATACCAACCAATAATTCATTACCAGTAGGATTTTCTCAATTAGCATCTTGTAATAGTTCAGGAATTTCTTATGCTCTAGGAGCTTCAAGTCAAGGACAGACTTATGTAAGAATTCCAGACGGAGGAGCTTGGTCTACAAATTTAGCCGCAGAGAATTCAACTTATGGTTCTTGTAATGTTATTGGAGGTTGTGTCAATCAAGGCGGAGCTAATAGTACATGTAATGGTTCAGCAACTATAACGATGACTTCTGGCCAAGCACCGTATACTTATCTTTGGGATGATGTTTTAGCCCAAAAAACTTCAACAGCAGATAGTTTATGTGCTGGAACATATCATGTAACAGTTACAGATTCACAAGGATGCTCTGAAATATTTGAAGTTACAGTCATCGATAGTTTATTATCAATCTCTGCTAATGGTACTAATCCTACTTGTGGAAATAGCGATGGACAGATATCTATTTTAACTAATCCATCAGGTAACTATTCTTATGTATGGTCTTCGAATGCAAATATTGCAAATACGATTACAACTTCAACTTCAACTTTAAATGGTGGAGTATATACTATAACTGTCAGTTCGTCAACATGTCAAAGAGATACAACGATTACGTTAACAGCATTTCCGATAATTACAAATGTTTCTGTTTCTTCAACGGAAGAGAATTGTAATAATTCAGATGGTTCGGTAACTATTGGTCAAGTAACTGGTGGTACTGCAGGTTTTCAATATAATTTTAATAATCAAGGAAATTCATCTAATACTTCATATTCTGCTCTGAGTTCAGGAACATATTCTGTTTTGGTGACAGATTTAAACAATTGTAATTATTCAACTCAAATAGTTGTAAATGAAATTTCAGGTCCAACATCGTTTGATTACAGTTTAGTGAATACAGAATGTTCAAAAAGCATTGGGGAGATTAATATTATGGCTGTTTCAGGTGGGGCTATACCATATGAATATAGCATAGGAGGTCAATCTTATTCAGCTAATTCGGTGTTTGATAATTTGAGTGCAGGTATTTATAATGTAAGCGTAAAGGATAATAATAATTGTGTTTTAGATTCTACAATAATAGTTCAAACGAATTATTCAGTGTCTGAATTAGTCATCCCAAATGTATTGACTGCTAATAACGACGATGTAAATGATATTTGGTCTGTAAGTGGAGCTTGTATTCAAAGTTTTGATTGTAAAATTTTAAATAGATGGGGAGAAGTTGTTTCATCTTATGATGATATTTCAGGTTATTGGGATGGCACAAAGGCAGGTGATAAATTACCTGATGGCGTTTATTTTTACATTATAAAAGTGACTTTTTTATCAGATGAAGTAAAAGATTATCAAGGAAATATAACATTGTTTAATAATTGATTATCATGAAAAATTTATTAATTATTTTATCGCTTATGCTAAGCGTTTCAAGTTTTTCACAAGTAGTGATTAATGAGGTGATGAATTATCCTACTAATCCTCAAGGACTAATTACATTCAATGGAAGTGCAGGTAAAGAATATATTGAGTTATACAATCCTTCTTGTAGTCCAGTTAGTGTTGTTGGATATTTTATTTCATCTAGACAAGATTTTGCAGGAACAATAAGTGGAGGTACCTTTCGTATTCCTAATGTGCCTTCTGCTACTATACCTCCAAATGGGCATTTGGTTTTAGGAACCGCAAGTTCAAGTGCAGATCCTAATAGTATTGACATAAAATTACCAAGTTATACTTCAAATTATTGCCAAAATTCAACAACAAATTTTATTTTAGCCAATGCTGATGGCTGGGTTGGATTATTTAATGCCACTGGAGTTCCAGTTGATGCTGTTTATTGGAGTTCAGCGGTTGGGAATATTTCTCAAACTGCTGATTACGGTGGTGTTCCATGTACTCCAACAGGAAGTCCGTCAGGTTTATTATTAAAAAGTGCTCAACAAATAAATTCTGGTTTTCCTGGCGTTCTAAAATATGTAGGTAATACACCAACTCAAAACATGACATTTAGTAGAATTCCAGATGGTGGAAATTGGCAAAGAAATATTGCTTCTTCAATTAATGATCTAACGGTAGGGAATTGTAATGGAGGAACATGTGTTACTGCAGCCGTTTTTTATACTCCTTCAGTTGTAACGCAGCCTTCTTGTGGAGGGAGCAATGGTAGTATTGTTATTAATCCAAATCCTTCAGGGACTTATGTTTATACATGGACTCCTAATGTGTCTTCTACTAATTCAGCTTCAAGTTTACAAGCAGGTACCTATACAGTTAATGTGAACGCAAATGGTTGTCAAAAAGACACGACAATTAATTTAGTTAGTGGTTCGGGGCCAACTGCTGTTGTTACAACTCCAACAAATCCAGGTTGTGGTGCAAGTAATGGCCAAGTCGTAATCGGATCTGTTACAGGCGGTGTTGCTCCTTATCAGTATAATTTTAATGGTCTGGGGTATTCAACAACAACAACTTATTCGGGCTTAGCATC
>CALPRR020000039.1 GCA_943326025.2 Candidatus Kuenenia stuttgartensis
AATTCATTTCGAATAGCAGTTGTCAATTTGAATTATTTCATTAAATTAATATAAAATTTCGAGTTTTATGCAAAAAAAATGGCTAATCCAAACCCCTATTAACAAAGACATCGTAGAACAATTTCGTTCAGAATTAAAAGTAGATAACGTAGTTGCTGAATTGTTATTGCAACGAAATATTTCAACATTTAAAGAAGCAGAAAATTTTTTCCGTCCTAATTTAAATGAATTGCATGATCCTTTTTTAATGAAAGATATGGATCGAGCTGTTGAACGAATCAATCAAGCAATTGTAAAAGGTGAAAAAATCTTGCTTTTTGGTGATTATGATGTAGATGGGACAACTGCTGTTGCTTTGATGTATTCTTATTTGAAAAAGAAATACGAACATATAGATTATTACATTCCAGATCGCTATGCTGAAGGTTATGGAATTAGCTTTTTAGGAATTGATTATGCCAAGGAAAATGATTTTTCGTTGATTATCTCATTAGATTGTGGTATCAAATCGGTTGATAAGGTGGCTTTTGCGAAAGAAAAAAACATTGATTTTATAGTTTGCGATCATCACAATCCTGGAGATGAATTGCCTGATGGAATAATTTTAGATCCAAAAAGAAAAGATTGTGATTATCCTTATAAAGAATTGTCCGGGTGTGGAGTTGGTTTTAAATTATTACAAGCGTTGATTCAACAAAATCAATGGGATCAATCAGAATTGTTTGAATATTTAGATTTACTAGCCATCAGTATTGGTGCGGACATCGTTCCAATAACGGGTGAAAACAGAACTCTTTGCTATTTTGGTTTAAAGCAATTGAATGATAATCCACGAGTTGCATTTCAAGAATTATTAAAAATTGCTAAAAAAGAATTTCCTGTTACGTTGACGAATGTTGTTTTCATTATTGCTCCTAGAATTAATGCGGCAGGGAGACTTCGTTCAGGAAAACATGCGGTTGAATTAATGATTTCGGATAATCGTGAAGAAATTGAGCAAATTGCCAATGAAATCAATAACGATAATTTAGAAAGAAGAGAATTAGATAAAGAAATGACTGAAGAAGCGTTGACTCAAATTGCCTCTGATGTTAAATATACTTCAAAAAAATCTACGGTTGTATTTAATGAAAATTGGCACAAAGGAGTTGTAGGAATTGTTGCTTCTCGATTGATTGAAAAACATTTTAAACCAACGATTGTTTTGACGGAATCAAACGGTATGATAACAGGTTCTGCTAGAACAGTAAACAATTTTGATATTCATGAAGCATTAATTGAGTGTGAACATTTATTAGAACAATTCGGCGGACATAAACATGCTGCAGGAATGACTTTATCAAAAGAGAATCTTACAGCATTTCAAATAAAATTTGAAGAAGTCGTTGGGAAAAGAATTGACGTTGAAGATTTAGCTCCAATTGAGAAAGTAGATATTGAATTAGATTTCAATGAAATTTTCACTACTGAAGAAAATCGAATGAAAATTCCTCGTTTAAAGCGAATCTTGAATCAATTAGAACCGCATGGACCAGGAAATATGAAGCCCGTTTTTATTTCTAAAAATGTCTTTTCAAAAGATATTCGCATCTTAAAAGACGAACATTTGAAGCTGACTTTAACACAACCAACTAGTGATGTTGTTATAGAAGCAATCGGGTTTAACATGGCTGAAAAAATTGATTTGGTTGCCAATGGAATTCCGTTTGACATTCTTTACACGTTGGAAACTAATTCTTGGAACAATAGAGAAACATTGCAATTGAACATTAAAGATATTAGAAGTACAATTTGAGAAATTCAATTTAATGTTTAATTTTAGGCGAGTTCTTGTCTTTTCAAATAAGGTTAATGAAGATTATTTTAAGAATTATATTTACATTATTCATTGGATCTTCTTGTTTTTCTCAAACGAGAGAAACAGATTCTTTGTACAATAAATTAAAAACTTCAAGAAGAGATACTGTTCGAGTTCATTTATTCAATGAATTGTCTGAAAAATTAAATACTATTAATCCTACAATTTCTTTACGCTACGCTCAAAAAGCTAGATTATTAGCAGAGATATTAAATTTCCAAAAAGGTGTAATAAAAGCACATACTAATATTGGTGTTGTCTATTATAGAAGATGTGATTACTCGAGTGCTCTTGAAAGCTATTTAACAGCTGAAAAATTATTAGAGTCTCATCCTAATAGTGCTTTATTGAGTGATTTATATAATAATATTGCCTTGGTTTATGTTGATATTGATAAACTATCTGTAGCAAATGATTACTTTAATAAATCGATAAAAATTGATACCGAGTCTAAACATTATGAGGGTTTAGCATATTCTTACAATAATCTAGGTTCAATTTATGCATTAAGAAATGAATTGTTGAAGGCGAAAAAATTTTTCGAACTATCGTTAAAATATAATCAAATTTCGAATGATGATAATCTTCCATATATTTTATTGAATTTAGGGAATATTAATCGACGATTAAACAATTTATCTACAGCAACTCGCCAAATAAATCAATCTCTTTTAGTTTTTCAAAGAAATGATGATATAATAGGTGTTGCTTCAGTTTATAATGAAATTGCTGATTTGAAAATTTCTCAAAATAAGTACCAAGAAGCAATTTCATATTTATCAAAGAGTTTGTCTCTTTCAAAACAATATAAATTAAAAAATCAGCTACAACATAGCTATGAGTCACTTTCTAAAGCATATGAATTAACAGACAATTATAAAAAAGCAAATTATTATTTTAAGGAAAATGAAAAGCTAAAAGATCAAATTTACAGTATCGCAAATGCTCGAAATTTGATTGAAATGCAAACAAAATATGAAAGTGAAAAACGTAAGCAAGAATTATTAAAAACAAATTCTGAAATCGATAAAAAGAATTTTCAAATAAATGTTTTTCGTATCGGCTTCATTTTGATTATTTTATTGGTTTTTTTCATTATTTATAATTTACGAGAAAAATCAAAAATCAATAAAATTATCATGAAACAAAAGCAAGCAGTAGAAATTCAAAATAAGATTATTGAAGAAAAAAATATACTTGTAGAAACACAAAATAAAGATATTAAGGATAGTATAAAATATGCTCAACGAATTCAAGAAGCTATTTTACCTCCAAAATCTTTGTGGAACAAAATCTTACCAAATTCTTTTGTTATTTATCAACCTAAAGACATTCTAAGTGGAGATTTTAATTGGATTGCTGAAACTGATACCCATATTTTTTTAGCGGCAGCAGATTGTACAGGTCATGGTGTTCCAGGAGCTTTGATTTCATTGGTTAATTATAATTTATTGAATAAAGCGGTTCTTGAAAAAGGAATAATAAATACGGGGGAAATATTAGATGCTGTAAATAATTGGTTAACAGAAAGTTTACATCAAGAATCAGAAAATAGTACGGTAAAAGATGGAATGGATATCAGTCTGATTTCTATTAATAAAATAACAAATCAAGTTCAATTCAGTGGTGCATTTAATTCATTGTACATAGTTAATGAGCAAGAGTTAAAAATTATAAAAGGAGATAAATTTCCAGTAGGTTCATTTTTTGGTGAAGAGATTAATTTATTTAATACAATAGATGTTCAATATAAAAATGGCGATTTATTGTATATGTTTACTGATGGTTATCCAGATCAATTTGGAGGCTCTAAGGGAAAAAAATACAAATACAATCGCTTAAAAGAAAATATGAATAAAATTGTTTCATACAGTCTGGAAGATCAAAGAAGTTTTATGTTAACTGCTTTTTACGATTGGAAAGGTGATTTTGAACAAGTTGATGATGTTTTGATGATTGGTTTAAAGTTATTTAAATAAAAAAGCTGTCTTAATAATTTAAAGACAGCTGTATAAGATTTATTAATAAATTTTATTGAATATAAACACCCGAACCTGTCGATTTTTCTTGTTCAATTTTAATAATTCCCTCACCAGATAAATTATCTTTTGAAGCTTTGATATTTAATACACAAACACCAGCTTGACCTAATTGATAAACATCATTGTAGTTAAAATAAGCTACCCCGTTAATATTTGCATAAGCAGTATCATGAACAGTTACTGCAGCTTGATGACCTGTAGTTGATGTAGCATAAAGAACAACTTTTGCATTATCAACTGGAGCCCCAGTAGATTTATATAAAACAGTTATTGTAGCAATTGTATCTTTTTTCTTTCTACAACCAACCAAACCAACTAAAGCAATGATGCTAAGAAATAAGAATGTTTTTTTAGATATTATTTTCATTTTGTATAAGGTTTAATTCATTATTATTAATCTGTAAAATAAAGTGTTTCTACTGTTGTTATGTGAACACGACACCTAACTCTTCCTGTTCCTGATTTTGCATCTTTTTTAAATACAATATCAAAGTAACCAGTTGGATTTTCTTTTTCACCTGCTAAATCAAAATAAGGTTGCATATCAAAAGTTGCATATCCTGATGCATTTGTAGTTGCTGTATCAATATATTCTTTAGTTGGAGGATTTGAATTTACATCTCCAATAATGATCACTTTCGTATCAGCTAATAATTCGTTGTTTTTTGATCTAATATAAATTTTTAAAACAGATGCATCTTTGTTTTTACAACCACTGAATATAAATAAAGTACTTATCGATAAACACAGTAAAATGATATATTTCAATTTTAATTTCATACAATTTTAATTCAATGAATTGCTGTTATTATATTCTCTTAACACCAGCACTCGTTGTTTTTCTTTATTTTAATAACTCCTAATCAAGTTGAAGTATCTTATTGTTCGACAACCCACGCTAATATATTTGAAAAATACACTTAATATTAGAGGTGTTTTGCTAAATAATATTTTTATTTTTAATGTATTATTTTACTTTAACTTGATAAAAAATCCGAATTAAAGATATATTAAATTTTTTATATTTTTATATTTTAAATTCTGTTTATTAATTTATTACCTTCGTACGTTGAAAGTGAAGGATTGTTTCATTATTTTAAATTCTTTAATGAATTGTAATTTAGACGTATAAAATCCTTAAAAGTTGGTTCTATTTGAATAAAAATGAAAAATAAGATTGAATTAATTACGAATGAGATAAATGATTTCAAAATTGAAGATGTAAAAGCATTGGAAAATTTTAGAATTCACTTTTTAGGATCTAAAGGCATTATAAAAGATTTATTTAGTGATTTAAAAGCTGTTCCGAATGAAGAAAAAAGAGAAGTTGGACAGTTATTAAATGGTCTAAGAACAGTTGCAGAGGAAAAATTAGCTAAGTATAAAGAACAACTAGAATCTAGTTCAAGTCAAGAAAATTCTATTGATTTGTCAAGAACATCGGATGATTCAAATGTTGGTTCTAGACATCCATTGATGTTAGTAAGAAGTGAAATCATTGAAATTTTTAGTAGAATAGGTTATACCGTCTCAGAAGGTCCAGAAATAGAAGATGATTGGCATAATTTCTCTGCATTGAATTTTGCACCAGAACATCCTGCAAGAGACATGCAAGATACTTTTTTCATTGAAAAAGGGGAGAATGAAATGGCTTTGAGAACTCATACATCATCCGTTCAAGTTCGTGTGATGGAAAATAGTACACCTCCAATTAGGACAATTTCTCCAGGAAGAGTATATAGAAATGAAGCAATTTCTGCAAGAGCACATTGTTTCTTCCATCAAGTGGAAGGATTGTATATAGATAAAAATGTTTCATTTGCAGATTTAAAACAAACACTCTTATACTTTGCAAAAGAGCTATTTGGAGAAAAAGCACAAATAAGAATGCGTCCTTCTTATTTTCCTTTTACTGAGCCTAGTGCAGAAGTAGATGTTTCATGTTCAATTTGTAATTCAAAAGGATGTAATGTTTGTAAATACACAGGTTGGTTAGAAATTTTAGGGTGTGGAATGGTTGATCCAGCTGTTTTAGAAGCTTCAGGTATTGATTCTAAAGTATATTCAGGATTTGCTTTCGGTATGGGGGTTGAAAGAATTACGCAATTAAAATATAAAGTCAACGATTTACGTTTGTATTCAGAAAACGATGTTCGTTTCTTGAAACAATTTACAGCAGGTATTTAATAATTTATAGTTTAAAGTTAATAGTTCCATGGGATTCTTTTCTAAAAGCACATCAGTTACTTTTCCTTGGTTGGAATTAAATTCAATTGCACAATTGGAAGAATTATGGGATAATTCAGCTAATTCTGAAAAATCGATTTTAATTTTTAAACACAGTACAAGATGTAGTATTTCATCAATGGTCAAAAATCAATTTGAAAAACATTGGAATACGAATATTGATAACTGTGAAGTTTACTATTTGGATTTAATTCAATTTCGAGAAGTTTCCAATCGCATTGAAAGTTTAATGGGAGTTGTACATCAATCACCTCAAGCAATTGTTTTTAAAAACAAACACGTTATTTATCATGAATCTCACAACGGGATTGATGCGAAAGATATTGAAAAAGCACTTTAATCATTTTAACTAATGAAAAAATACATTATCATAGGTCTTCTATTGCTTGTCGTAGCTTCGATGATCATTAAGCCACTTTTATCAGGAGGCGATTCTTCTGAAATTCCAGCAACATTTGAATTCAAAGAAAATTTAGCAACTGTTTGGAACAAACAAATTGAGCTTAAAATCAATGTTAATTCTGATGATATCGAAAAATTAGAATTAATCTACAATGATAGTGTTTTTAAAATGTGGACAAAGCCTTCTTCAACAATCGTTTTTCCATTTAATGCTAGTTATTATGGATTAGGTGCAAAAAACTTAATCTTACAATCGACTTTGTCAGATGGAACAATTCAAACAGACGAGAGAATGGTACGCGTTCTTTCAGATGTAAAACCTCAATTTTGGAAATCTAAAATTGATGCATCATTTGCTCATCAGACTTCAAGTTTTACACAAGGATTGGAATTTGATGATCAAACATTTATTGAAAGTACTGGTCAGAAAGGAGAGAGTATGATTGCAAAAGTTGACTTAAAATCAGGTTCAATCAAAAATACAATTGCTTTGGACGCTACTTATTTTGGGGAAGGAATTACAATTATTAACGGTAAAATCTTCCAGTTAACATGGCAAGAACAAAAATGTTTTGTTTACGATAAAAATACCCTACAAATTATTAAAGATATTCCATATACTGGCGAAGGTTGGGGATTATGTAACGATGGAAAATCGATTATTATGTCCGATGGAAGCGAGCGCATAACGTTTAGAAATTCGGAAACATTCAATGTTGAAAAAGTAATTGAAGTGTACGATGAAAAAGGTCCTATATCTAGTTTAAACGAATTAGAATATATCGAAGGTAAAATCTATGCTAATGTATGGATGACGAATAGTATCATCGTTATTAATCCATCAAACGGTAAAGTAGAAGCGATCATCGATTGCACAGATCTAGAAAAAGCAGGTAAAGGTTTAGTAGGTGATGTATTAAACGGAATTGCTTACAATAAATTAACTAAAAAAATCTATTGTACAGGTAAAAAATGGGATAAACTTTTTGAAGTTTCATTTTTGAAGCCTGGGGTTTAGGAGGGTAGTTTGAAATAAAATCTTTTTTAATTAATCATAATTTCAAGTTTTGACGATTGCTAACCGTAAGTGATATTTATGAATATTAATATGAGTAAAAATGATATTAAATTCGATTAAATGTTGTCACCCTCCTCTATCCTCCCTCAAGGGAGGGATTAAAGTATTCATTTAAAAATCTTTCCAATCGAATCAAAATAATCTGCAATCTGTAATTTTCAAACCTGCAAACTAAAAAAACATCCACCCTACAGCCAAATACCTCGTCGCTTTCCCAATAACTAATAATATCAAAAAAGGAATAAAAGGAACACGGTAGAATCCTAGCGTAATCATTAATGGATCACCTATAATTGGAATCCAGGAAATCAGTGCCAACCAAGCTCCATATTTTTGAATTGTCGATTGTTGTTTGATGATTTTAGACTCCTTTACGCCCAATTTTTTTAGCCATAAAGGATTTCCTATAATACCGATGAAATAATTTGTCAATCCACCTATCGAATTGCCGAGAGTGGCTATTATAATGCAATAGAAGACCGAATAATCATTCTTCAACATTCCAATAAGAAGTAGTTCTGATGAGAAAGGTAAAATCGTCGCTGATAAAAACGTTACAGCAAACAATCCTAAATAACCCATTGTTAGCATTTCTAGTGAATTTCTGAGAAAATAGTTATAAAAAAAGGGCCTCGTAAAACGAGACCCTTCAAATATACGATTCAAAAATTATTTTTTGATCAATTTTTTAGTCACTTGAGAATCATTTGTTGTGATAGTAACATAGTAAACTCCTGTATTGAATGAGCTAGCATCAATAGTTGAAGTATGTTTACCAGCAACTTGTGTTCCTTCAGTTGAAGAATAAACTACTTTCCCTGCAACGTCAACAACATTAATTGAAACTTCAGAAGCATTCTTTAAAGTGTAATTAACTGCAGTAGAACCTGTAGTTGGGTTAGGGAACATGTTGCTAACAGAAATAGTATTATTATTTTCAGTTAAGCTTGCATCTTGATTTAAAGATAAACCAATCATTAAAGCTGAAGGGTTTGTTAATTGAAAAATATCAGCTGGATCACCACTTGAAGGAACACCTAAAACAGTTCCAGTTTGAACATCTTGAGCCATTGCAAATTCAACAGAATTAACACCACCACTGTGAGAACCCATAACAAGTAAAACCATTCCTGCAGTTACATCTGTAATTGATTGTAATGGTAATTTCACTGTCGTACCATTATTTTGAGCTGTAATTATAACGAAATCAGTTGAGTTAAGATACTCATATTCGCTGCCATTATAAAACCAAATTTCTCCAGAAAACTCTTGTCCAATATTTCCAGAAGCATTTGATAATGTAATATACATTGAATCAATTTTATCATCATTAATTATTTCAAATAAATTACCAATTTTTAAAGCACCTTCTGGTTCAGAACTTACGTTTGAAATACCACCTGTTTTTATTCCATTATCTACTCTATATTCAGAATTTGTTATAGAAACACTACCTGTAGCGCTATTATCTGATGCAACGTCATCAGTTAGTCCAGTTGCTGTAAAAGTATAAGTATAATTAGCTACAGTTGCAGTTGGTGTAAATGTGTTTGTCACATAAGTTGCAGTGTCTAAAGATAAAATTGTTGAGCTAGTTCCTGAAAAAGTTGCTCCCCCAGCTACAGTTACATTTAAATTAACAGCACTTTGATCAGCTGATCCATTATTTAAAATTTTACCACTAAATGTGATTGGACTTATTTGGTTAACTGGAATTTTAGAATAAATTAATTCTATTGGTCCTGCTAAAGCTAAAGGTTCTAGTAATGTTAAATTATTATCTGGTAAAGTTGAAATATTAACATCATCAATAAACCAACCAAAAGTTGTCCAAGCTACTTTTGAAGTTTGAGATGCAAATCTAGAAGTCCAATTAAAACGAATATATACACTATCCGCATTACCAGCTATGAAATTTGAAATATTTACAGAAATATTTTCTGGATTTGTATAAATTGCTGTTGGGTTATTCCCAAGAAAAGTTGTTCTATTATTGTTTGTATAAACGGTAACAAAATTAACACTATCAGTACTAATTTGAACTTGTTGGTCATCGTTAAATAAAGCTCCATATTGTTGAAAATTTAATACCGCTTTATCGCTTCCTGCTAATGTTTGAATATCGATAGGCGCAGCACTTGTCATAGTGTATGTAACTCCAACTGCTTGTGTATTGTTAGCAGGTGTTGAAGAATACACACCATTATTCACTTGAGCATAATTGTTTAGTTTCGTTGTAGAATTTATTCCTGAATTAAAGTACCAGCTTTGTTCTGCTGTTCCTATATTCCATCCAAATTTTAAACCTGATTGACCATCGTTATCGATAGTCCAATTAGTTGGATTTGAAAAATCGTCTGTCCAAACAACAGTACCTAAAGCTTTAGCAGTATTAGATGGTTTTGCTTTAGCATTATCAACACCAGCGTATATTTTTTTTGCTGCTGCTTGTTTTACATCAGAAACTCTTTGAGCAAAACTACTTGTTAAAGCAGTAATCCCAAGGATAGTTAAATAAATTTTTTTCATAATTAAATTTAAAATTTAGTGAACAAATATAAATGATTAAATCTCTAAAGAAACAGAGGTTTAAATATTTAACAACTTTAATCTTTTAGAAACGGTAAATCACGTCTGATTTTATTCAATTCCTCTTTTTCTATTTTTATTCTTAGTAGATTTTCACATGAAGGAATACAGCTATTTTCATTTCCTAAAGCATCTACTATATTACTATCTCCAGAATAATTCAATTCTTTACCATCAACACCAACACGGTTAACACCTATTACATAACATTGATTCTCAATCGCTCTGGCTCTTAGTAGGGTCTTCCAATGAAGATTTCGTTTTTCGGGCCAATTGGCAACATAAATCAAGATGTCGTATGTTGGTAAAAGGTTTGTTTCAATTTTATTTCTTACAATTTCAGGAAATCTTAAATCGTAACAAATCTGTAATTGGATTTTCCATCCTTTGTATTCTAAGACTTTTTTATCAGTTCCAGCTGTATAAAATTTATCTTCTCCAGCTAACCCAAAAGATTTTCGTTTATCGTATTTTTCTATCTGACCATCGGGATAAATAAAAACACCACGATTATAAAAATGATTATTTTCTTTGATTATCAAAGATGTATAAATTGCTGATTTTTTTTCAGAAGCAATTTGTCTCAACCAATTGATTCCAATTGAATTATGCATTTCTTCCGCTAATTCTTCAACATTCATTGAGAATCCAGTATGAAACATTTCAGGTAATATTATTAAATCACAGGTATCAACTTCTTTTAAAAGTGAAGAATAATTATCTAAATTACCAACTTTATTTTCCCAAAGTTGATTTGCTTGAACCAATACAACTTCTAAATCTTGCATAATCTTTCTGCTGCTTTGGTTAATGTTTCAGTATCTTTTGCATAACAGAAACGAATGAGTTTATTGTCTTTTCCATCTGCATTGAAAACTGACATAGGAATTGTTGCGACACCATGTTCTAATACTAAACGTTTTGTAAAATCGACATCGCTTTCATTTGAAATAGAAGCATAGGAGGCAACTTGAAAATAAGAACCTTGACTTTTTAATAATTCAAAGCGACTATCTTTTATTAAATTTCTAAATAAATCGCGTTTATCTTGGTAGAAACTTCCCAATTGATTTACATCTACATGATCCATGTATTTTGATAATGCAACTTGTGCAACACTGTTTACACAGAACACTAAAAATTGATGTACCTTTTTGATTTCAATCATCAATCGTTCAGGAGCTACTAAATATCCAATTTTCCAACCGGTGATATGAAATGTTTTTCCGAAAGAAGAAACGATAATAGATTTCTCTTTTAACTTTTCTCTTGTATTTGCTGAAATGTGTTTTTCCTCGAATGTGATGTATTCGTATACTTCATCAGAAAGTAATAAAACATTAGGATGTTTATCTAAAATTGTTTCAAGGTTTTCTATATCTTGAATAGATAATACAGTCCCTGAAGGATTTTGCGGATTATTTACAATAATCATTTTTGTTTTGTCAGTGAAAGCTGCTTCAACTTTATTCCAATTAACTGAAAAATCATCGTTCAAAGAAACATGAATTGGCTTTCCTCCAGCTAATATAACCGCTGGTTCATAACAGTCATAACTTGGATCTAAGATGATAACTTCTTCTCCAAAATGAATAAAAGCTTGAATAGCAGTATAAATCCCTTGTGTTGCTCCAGCAGTTATCAATAATTCAGTTGAAGTTTCAATTGATCTATTGTAGGAAGATTTTATTGTTTGCCCAATTTTTTCCATTAAAGGAACATAACCTGCCATCGGTAAATATTGATGAACAGATTCTGTAGCTATTGATTTTAATATTTCGGTTAACTTTTCATCTACCGGAAAATTTGGAAATCCTTGCGATAGATTTATAGCATTATTCTCAGTTGCCAATTTTGACATCACAGTGAATATTGTTGTACCAACTAATGGAAGTTTTGACATACCAAAAAATTTGAGATGCAAATATAACCATCTATTTTATGTATTGAGTTACATTTAATCAATAAATGCTACCGTTTATACTGTTTACTATAAGGTTTTGTAAGAGAAATCGGCTATATTAAATCAAACTTCAAAAAATAATTTAACTTTGAAAATAAAAATATGAAATTAGTTATTTTATTGTTTTTTAGTAGTTCATTAATCGTTGCATGTTCTTCGAAAGATGAACAATTCTGTCAATGCATGGAAGCATCTGAAAAGTTTAATGTTGTTGCCAATAAAATTATTCAAAATGGAGCTGACAAAGTGCTTGAATCTGAATTTAAAACATTGAAAGTGAAAAAAGAAAAAGCTTGTGAGAAATTCTTGACAATGGGAGGAAAGGAAATGTTAGAGAAAAAAGCAGCTTGTCAAAATTAATTTCTTAAAAAGGAGACGATTCCATCTATAATTCATATCTTTGCGCTTTCAAAATTAGTATCATGTCTGTTGAAGTTAAAATATTTTCAGGAAGAGCAACAATCGGTTTAGCAGAAAAAATTGCTAAAAGTTATGGTTTACCGCTTGGAGATGTAAAAGTTACTGACTTTAGTGATGGTGAATTTCAACCATCTTTTGAGGAAACAGTAAGAGGAAAAGACGTATTCATTATACAGTCTACAATGCCTCCTGCAGATAATCTTTTTGAATTATTATTAATGGTAGATGCTGCAAAAAGAGCATCAGCTAGAAAAATTATCGCTGTAATTCCTTATTTTGGTTTTGCACGTCAAGACAGGAAAGATAAACCAAGAGTTGCTATTGGAGCAAAATTGGTTGCAAATATGTTAATGGCTGCTGGAGTTAATCGTTTAATGACGATGGATTTACATGCAGATCAAATACAAGGTTTCTTTGAAGTTCCAGTAGATCATTTATTTGCTTCTACTATTTTCTTTAAAGAAATGGAGAAATTGAATACAGGTGATTTAGTAATTGCTGCACCAGATGCAGGAGGAGCGAAAAGAGCCAATTCATACGCTAAGAAATTAGATGTTGGTTTAGCTTTATGTCACAAATCTCGTAAAAAAGCAAATGAAGTTGCTGAAATGACGGTGATCGGTGATGTTGAAGGTAAAGATGTTATTTTAGTTGATGATATGTGCGATACTGCAGGTACGTTAACAAAAGCAGCAGATTTATTTATGGAAAAAGGAGCGAAAAGTGTTAGAGCTTTTTGTACACACGCAATCCTTTCAGGTCCAGCTTATGAAAGAATCGAAAATTCTTCATTAACTGAATTAATTGTAACAGATACAATTCCATTAAAACAACAAAGTAGTAAGATTCGTGTTTTATCAGTAGCAGATTTATTTGCTGACATCATTCATGGAATGGTAAACAATGAATCAATTAGTTCACATTTTATAATCTCATAAATAAATAAAAATGAAAAAAGCACAATTGAGCGGTTCGGTTAGATCGAACGTAGGGAAAAAGGATGCTGCCCTTACAAGAAATTCAGGGTTAGTTCCGTGTGTAGTTTACGGATCAGGTGAACAAACTCACTTTTCTGTTAAAACAATCGACATCGAAAGAATCGTTTATTCTCCAGATGTTTACCAAGTAGAATTAGATATCGAAGGTAAAAAAGTGAATGGTGTTATTCGTGAATTACAACAACACCCAATCACAGGAAAAATTCAACACGTTGATTTCTTACAATTAGAAGTAAACAGACCAGTAAGAGTTGAATTACCAGTTCGTATCGTTGGATCTGCTAAAGGTGTAATGAGTGGTGGTAAATTAATGCAAGCTTACCGTCGTTTAAGAGTTATTGGTTTACCAGCTGACTTACCAGAATCTATTACTTTAAATGTAACTAGTTTAAAAATTGGTAAATCTATTCGTGTTGGAAACATCAATATCCCAGGAGTTACTATTTTAGATCCTCATGCATCTGTAGTTGTTTCTGTTCGTATGGCTCGTGGTGCTGTTAAACCAGTTGAGCTTGATGATGAAGAAGAAGAAGTTGTTGATTTCGTAGTTTTAGATAAATAATCTACGTTTTTAAATAAATCTTATAAAAGCTGTCCATTAGGGCAGCTTTTTTTTTGATCACAATTAAGGAATATCGCTTGACAGTTTTCGATAAACTATTTATTCTTTAATACATTTCGAATAATCAGTTACTCAGTGAGACTAGCTTAATAAAACTTTTTATGACTTTTATGGTTCATATCATTTGAAACCAATCACAAAAATCAATAACTATTTACCACCTCGAAGCAACATTCGCATAGATTCTGAAATCTATTTATTATCTTCGTAATTCGTAAAATTTACAAAACGAAATGAGCCAAAAATATCAAGAATACAAAGGGTTAAACTTACCTAACGTAGCACAAACAGTTTTAGAAAAGTGGGAGAAAGAGAAGGTTTTTGAAAAATCGATTTCTACTCGTGATGAAGATAAACAATATGTGTTTTTTGAAGGACCACCATCTGCAAATGGTCTTCCAGGAATTCACCACGTAATGGCTCGTTCTATTAAAGATATTTTTTGCCGATATAAAACGTTGAAAGGTTTTCAAGTTAAACGTAAAGCAGGTTGGGATACACACGGACTTCCAGTGGAGTTAGGTGTTGAAAAAGAGTTAGGTATTACCAAAGAAGATATCGGATCTAAAATCTCTGTTGATGATTACAACAAATCTTGTAAAGAAGCGGTAATGCGTTACACAGATATTTGGAATGATTTGACACACAAAATGGGTTACTGGGTAGATATGGAAGATCCATACATTACTTACGAACCAAAATACATGGAATCTGTTTGGTGGTTATTAGGTCAATTATACGAGAAAAATTTAATTTACAAAGGATATACAATTCAACCATACTCGCCAAAAGCTGGTACAGGTTTATCTTCACATGAGTTAAACCAACCAGGTTGTTACCGTGATGTGAAAGATACAACGGTTGTTGCACAATTTAAGGTTGTTGATGGACAGAAATTACCATTCCGCAATGCGGATGGGACGGATTACCAGGTTGGTGCGAATGGCCAGGTAGGGACGAATTGCAATTCGTCCCTACTGGCATGGACAACAACCCCATGGACATTACCATCAAATACAGCATTGTGTGTTGGTCCAAAAATTGAATATGTATTGGTGAAATCATTCA
>CALPRR020000040.1 GCA_943326025.2 Candidatus Kuenenia stuttgartensis
AAATTGAAGGCAATGGTTTCTTTGGAAGATTTGGATTTGAATTTGCTTTGTTGACTGAAAAACACATTGAAAAAGCAAAAAGTGATCTAGAAATTCCGGATATTCACTTGTTTATTTTTGAGCAAATAATTGTCATAGATCATTTTACTTCAAATGGTTATGTCATCTCAAATAGTTTTGATTCAGAAGAGTTGAAAGCAATGGAGATTACTCATTTACTTCAACGTAAACCATTTACTGAATTGCCATTTGAAACAATAGGAAATGAAAAATCAGATTTTACGGATGATGAATTCGCTAGTGTCGTAATGGATGCAAAATCTTCTTGTATGCGAGGAGATGTTTTTCAGTTAGTCGTTTCAAATAGATTTCAGCAATCTTTTTTTGGGGATGATTTTCAAGTGTATAGACAATTAAGAAGATTAAATCCATCACCTTATTTGTTCTATTTTGATTTCGAAAGTTATCGTTTATTCGGTTCTTCTCCTGAAGCACAATTAATCGTGAAAAAAGGAAAAGCAGAAATTCACCCAATAGCTGGAACTGTTTCAAAATCAGGTGATAAATCTGTAGATGATGAGCAGATTCATTTTTTAGTAAATGATGAAAAAGAAAATGCGGAACATACGATGTTGGTTGATTTAGCTAGAAATGATTTAAGTAAAGATTGTACGAATGTCAAAGTGGAGATTTACAAAGAAATTCAACACTTTAGTCATGTCATTCACTTAGTGTCAAAAGTGACAGGAGAAGTTGATTCTACTGAATCGTTAAAACTTATCAGTAATTCATTTCCAGCAGGTACACTTTCTGGTACACCAAAGCCAAAAGCATTGGAATTAATCGTTAAAACTGAAAAGTCAACTAGAGATTTTTATGGTGGAGCTGTTGGATTAATCGCTTCTAATGGTGATGTCAATATGGCAATTGTCATCCGAAGTATTTTGAGCAAAAATAATTGTATGAATTATAGAGCAGGTGCGGGTGTAGTCATCAATTCAATAGTCGAAAATGAAGTGAAAGAAGTACATCATAAACTTAGAGCTGTTCGAACAGCTATTTCAAAAGCAGATTCGCAAAAAGAAGTAATTGAAAATTTAAAAATCGTATCAAATATTTAATAAAATGAAAATAGCTGTAATTGATAACTATGATTCTTTTGTTTATAACATCATCCGTTATGTGAAAGAATCGAATGTTGACGAAGTGATTGTGATGCGAAACAATGAAGTTGATTACGAAGTATTGGAGAAATGTGATGCCATTTTATTGTCTCCAGGTCCTGGTATTCCATCAGAAGCAGGTGATTTATTGAAAATAATTCGACAATATGAATCTTCAAAAAATATATTAGGGGTTTGTTTAGGGCATCAAGCAATTGCAGAGGTTTATGGTGGGAAACTAGAGCAATGTAAAGAACCAATTCATGGAAAAGCTTCTTTGATCCAGCATCAACAAAATGATATAATTTTTGATTCAATTCCTCAAGAATTTGAAGTTGGACGCTATCATAGTTGGAAAATTAATTCAAATGTCCCAAATGAGTTGGTGGTTACTGCTCAAACGAAGGAGGGAGAAATCATGGCAATCAAACATCGTGACTTAAATATCAGAGGAGTTCAATTTCATCCAGAATCAATATTGACTCCACAAGGGCGAAAAATGATTGAGAATTGGGTTTCATCAGTTAATAATTAATAGTTGAGAGTTAAAAGTTATAAGTTCAAAATAAAATGAAAACACTGATACAAAAAGTACTAAATAATCAATCACTTTCTTCTCAGGAGGCTTCAGAAATTATCCATGCAATTGCTGAGGAAAAGATGAATGATGCTCAAGTTGTAGCGTTAATGATTGGTTTACAAATGAAAGGTTTGAGTTTGGATGAAATTGAAGGATTTCGAAATGCGTTACTAAATCTTGCTTTAAAAATTGAATTAGATGGAACTAATGCAATTGATTTATGTGGAACAGGTGGAGATGGAAAAGATACATTCAATATTTCTACGACTACATCATTTGTTCTGGCAGCAATGGGAAATAAAGTGATCAAGCATGGTAATTATGGTGTTAGTTCATCGTGTGGATCTTCCAATGTTTTAGAAGCTCTAGGTTATAAATTCACGAATGATGAGAAAGAGTTAAATGATCAACTATACTCAAACAACATTTGCTTTTTACATGCTCCATTATTTCATCCAACGTTAAAAAAAGTAAGTCATTTGAGAAGAGATTTGGGTCTTCGAACTTTTTTCAATTCACTTGGACCGTTGGTAAATCCTGTTCAACCAGCTTTTCAATTAACGGGAACCTATGATTTAGAATTGGCAAAAATCTACCAGCACTTATTGAAAAAGAATAGAACTAATTTTAGAGTAGTTTTTGGAATGGATGGCTATGATGAAATTACATTAACAGAACAAACACGTGTTTTAGGATTGAAATCGGATGAAGTGATCAATGCGAATTTGTTTGAATTGAAAAGTATAAATGCGATTACTTTGAAAGCTGGAAAAACGGTCGATGAATCAGCTCAAATTGTGAAAACAATTTTGAAAGGAGAAGGTTCAGCTGAGCAAACAAATGTCGTTGCTGTCAATACTGCAATCGCTTTAGAATGTTTTCATCCAACGACTTCGAAAATAGAATTATTTAATGAATCACTTTCATTTATTAAAAGTGGTCAAGCAGCAAAAACATTTAAATTTTAGAAAATATGGGAACAATTTTAGATAAAATAATAGATAAAAAAAGAAAGGAAGTTGAATTGTTAAGATCAACATTTACGATTAAAGATTTTGAACAAAGTGTTTATTTCAATAAAAAGACAATTTCGCTTAAAGAAAAATTAGAAAATCAGTTTGGAGTTATAGCTGAGTTCAAAAGAAAATCACCAAGTGCCGGTATTATTAATAACGAATTAGATCCTGTTGAAATTGGTAAAATCTATGAGCAAAATGGAGCGAGTGCAATTTCAGTGTTAACAGATTCAAGCTTTTTTGGAGCAAAAGAAACGGATATCACAGAAATTAGAAAAACGGTTCAAATTCCAATTTTACGTAAAGATTTTATTATTGATGAAATTCAATTATTCCAAGCGAAAGCGATGGGAGCGGATGTCGTTTTATTGATAGCAGAAGCATTAACGGAGCAAGAAATTTTACATTTTACAATTTTAGCTCAAGGTTTAGGATTAGAGGTGATTTGTGAGTTTCATGAAAAGAATCAGTTAAATAAAATTTCAGATTTGGTCGATATCATTGGTGTAAATAATCGAAACTTAAAAACACAAACGACAACAATCCAAACTTCTTTAGATGTGATTGATTTCTTGCCAAAAGATAAATTAATAATCACGGAATCAGGAATTAAATCAAAAGAAGATTTAGAATTATTAGCTGAAGCAGGATATAATGGCGCTTTGATTGGAGAAAGTATTTTGAAAAGCAGTTCTATAAAGAGATTTATTAATGAATTAAACTATTCAAAGGCATGAAAATAAAAGTTTGTGGATTAAAAGATCAAGAACAGATTAATGTTTTAGATCAGAATAATCAAATTGAATTTTTAGGATTTATTTTTTACTCAAAATCAAAACGATTTTTTGATCAATTACCCATTTTTACAAAAAATAGTAAGCGAGTAGGAGTTTTTGTAAATGAGGAAATAGATAAAATCATTGATATAGCTTCGTATCATCAGCTCGATTACATTCAATTACATGGAGATGAAGATGTTGATTATTGTAGAAAGCTAATGAATCAAATCATGATGACCAATCAAAAGTTAAGTATCATAAAAGCGTTTGGAGTCGATGATAATTTTGATTTTAAACAATTGACGGAATTTGAAGCTTTGGTTGACTATTTTTTGTTTGATACAAAAACGGATGCTTATGGTGGTTCAGGTAAAGTTTTTAATTGGGAAATATTAAATCATTATCAAGGGAATATTCCATTTTTATTGAGTGGAGGGATAAAAATTGAAATGGGAGATGAAATAAAAAATATAGATCACAAACGTTTTATTGGGATTGATATCAACAGTGGTTTTGAAATTAATCCAGGGAATAAAAATGTAGATAAAATAGATGAATTTGTAGAAAGTATTACAACTGTTTTAAATTAAGAAAGATGATAAGTGAAAAAAAATATACAGCAGTAGATGATTTGGGCTTTTATGGTGACTTTGGTGGTGCTTTTGTGCCAGAATTGCTAAGAGATAATTTAGAAGAATTAAGTTTGAATTATAATTTAATAAAGGAAGATGAAGCGTTTCAGAATGAATTTATTTCATTGTTAAAACATTATGTTGGACGTCCTTCTCCTTTGTATTTATCTCAAAAGTTGACGAATGAATATCAATGTCCAATTTTTTTGAAAAGAGAAGATCTAAATCATACGGGGTCTCATAAAATCAACAATGCTATTGGTCAGATTTTATTAGCGAAAAAAATGGGTAAAACCGAAATTATTGCTGAAACAGGAGCAGGTCAACATGGTGTAGCTTCAGCAACGGTTTGTGCGTTGATGGATATGAAATGTATTGTTTTTATGGGTGAAAAAGATATCGAGCGTCAAGCGCCTAATGTACAACGAATGAAATATTTGGGAGCTGAAGTGGTTCCAGCAACTTCGGGAAGTAAAACATTGAAAGATGCTACAAATGAGGCAATTCGTTATTGGATTAATCACACAAATGCCTATTATTTAATAGGAAGTGTTGTTGGGCCGCATCCTTATCCAGCAATGGTCGCATTATTTCAATCAGTTATTTCAAAAGAAATTAAAACACAATTAAAAGAACATACGGGATCTGAAAATCCAACTAAAATCGTTGCCTGCGTAGGCGGAGGAAGTAATGCAGCTGGAGCATTTTATGAATATTATGATAACGAAGAAGTTGAGTTAATTGCCGTAGAAGCAGGTGGGATGGGTGTTGATTCTGGTCACACAGCAGCAACTTCAGCAGTTGGTAATCCAGGTGTTCTTCATGGAAGTTTAACATTGTTAATGCAAGATGAATACGGACAAGTGATTGAGCCATATTCAATTTCAGCGGGTTTAGATTATCCAGGGATTGGTCCTTTACATGCACATACAATTCAAGTAGGAAGAACAAAAAGTATTTCTGTTACAGATGATGAAGCGTTAAAAGCTGCAAAGAAATTAGCTGTTTATGAGGGAATTATTCCAGCATTAGAAAGTGCACATGCCATTGCGGCCTTGGATAAAATTGATTTTTCTTCGAATGATGTTGTTGTAATCAATTTATCGGGAAGAGGAGATAAGGATATGGAAACGTATTTGAATTTTGAATGATGAATTAAAATTGAAAATTAAAATGAACAGATTTATAAAAGATAAAAAGCAGCTAAGTATTTTCATTACAGCAGGTTTTCCTACTTTGGATAGCACTGCAGCTCAAATAATAGAATTACAATCGAAAGGAATAGATTTCATTGAAGTTGGGATTCCATTTTCAGATCCGATGGCAGATGGTATTGTCATTCAAGAATCAAGTTCAATAGCACTTGCAAACGGAATGAATATGGATGTTTTATTTGATCAATTAGATTCGATTAAAAATCAAGTTCAGATTCCATTAGTTTTGATGGGATATTTGAATCCAGTTTTGCAATATGGTTTGGAGAAATTTTTAATTCGATGTAAAGATTTAAAAATAGCTTCTGTCATTTTAGCTGATATGAGTATTGAAATTTATGAGCGTTTTTATAAGGAGTTATTTGATAAATATGAGGTTCCAATGACTTTTTTAATTACTCCAATAACTTCGAATGAACGAATTGAAAAAGTTGTAAATGCATCTTCTAGAAGCTTCGTTTATTTGGTTTCTCAAACAAGTATTACGGGTAAAAAACAAGCGTTGGATTCAAGTCTATTTGAACGTTATTCTGAAATAAAGCAATTGTGTAAAGGTGTTCCTGTTATACTTGGATTTGGAATTTCCACTAAAGAAGATGTTGAAAATGCGCATCTGTCATGTGATGGAGCAATTATTGGATCTGCTTACATTCGAAGTTTGATGGAGGAAAAGGATTTACTAGCAGAATTGGTGTAATGATATTATTAAGTTCTATAAAACCATTAGATATTTAAGCTTTTTTTGGAGCATTAATAACAAAGTCCTTTAAATAATAGGGCTCAAAATAAGCGACATCTTCAAATTCCTTATTCGTGAATTTTTGAAAGGCTAAATCAACCTGACCAATTGCTGAAGAATGAATTGTTAAATCAGCAGTACAATTTCTATCTTTCCAAATTTCTGCTAGTTTTTCAGCTCCATCTCCAAAATATATAAAAGGTTCAAATTCAGTATATGAATTCTCATTTAAAATATCAGCTGAAATGGGTTTAATCAATTCGTCTTTTGAATTAAAAATAGAAGCATAAACTTCCATTCTTCTAGCATCAATTAAAGGACATAAATTTATGTTTGAATGTTTTAATTTTGCAATTTCTTTTAATGATGTAAGTGCATCAATAGCAATTAAAGGAATATTTAAAGCGTAACACAAACCTTTAGCACAAGAAACGCCAATTCTTAATCCGGTATAAGACCCCGGTCCAGAAGCAACCGAAACAGCGCTTAATTGATTTGGTTTAATATTTTCTTTTTCAAGAACTTCTTCAATAAATAAGGTCAAATTTTCTCCATGTGAATAGCCATCTTCTTGATTTTCTTTTAAAGAAACAAGCTTTCCATTTTTTGATAATGCTACAGAACAAACTTTTGTCGCTGATTCAATATGAAGAATATAAGTCATTTATTTTTCTGTAATTTCTAATTTAAATCCAACGCCATGTATATTCAAAATTTGAATTGATTCATCTTCTTGAAAATATTTTCTCAATTTAGTGATAAATACATCTAAACTTCGCCCAACAAAATAGTCATCTTGTCCCCAAACAGCATTTAATACTGTTTCTCTAGGTACAACTTGATTTTTAAATTTAAGTAAAACTTTTAAAATTTGAGCTTCTTTTTTAGTCAATGATTTATTGAAATTATTGCTTTTTAGTGTATAGTTTTCAGAATCAAACTCATAAGCTCCAATATGAACCAATGTATCTATTTCTGTTATTTCAATTTGAACGTTCACTCTTTTTAGTAAAGCTTTAACACGTAATTGTAATTCCTCAACTCCGAATGGTTTTGTTAAATAATCATCTCCACCAGATTTAAAGCCTTCAACTTTATCTTCCATCATAGATTTAGCTGATAAAAAGAGGATTGGTATATCAGAATTTAATTTTCTTACATCTTTTGCGAGTGAAAAACCATCTTTTTTAGGCATCATTACATCAAAAATACATAAGTGAAATGTTTCATCATTAAACTTTTTATATGCCTCAGCTCCATCTCTACAAAGAGCAACTTGATAACCATCAGATTTTAGTTGGTCAGAAATCATAAACCCTAAACTAGAATCATCTTCAGCAAGCAAAATCTTTATCTTCATGGTTCAAATATTTAATAAGATTCAAATAAATAAAGATTTAATTGAATACCATATTTAAATGATAAAATTAACGATTATATAACAATTTTAGTATAAATAAATAAGAGTCTTGAACAGGCGTCCAAAACTCTTATCAACTAATCAACCTAACCTACTACTACTTCAACAAATCTAGTAAAAAAATAATAAGGTTTCCCGAAATTTTTTAGTTTTTTCAGTTTTCATAAATATTTAGTTTAATATATTTTTATAAAACTTAACTTAACTCTTATTTTTATTAAGTATCGTAAATCAATTAAAGTTTATCTAAAGTCAATTAATTCGATTCAGATGTAATTTATATTATTCAAATAATTTATAGTTAGGCATCCAATATTATCATTAATTTTGTTTACATTGTGGTAACATTAAATAATTAATAAAATGGTTTCAATTCTAATAATTGATGACGAAGATGATATTAGAGATATTTTAAAATACAATCTTGAAAAAGAGGGATTTTATATTAGAGTAGCTCCAAATGGTGAGCAAGGTTTGAAACTTATTCAACAATCAATTCCAGATCTGATTATTCTTGATGTTATGATGCCAGGAATGGACGGGATAGAAGTATGTGAGGCAATAAGAAATAATGCTGAATTTAATAAGATTTTAATTTGTTTATTGACAGCAAGAAACGAAGATTATAGTCAAATCGCGGGATTGAATGCTGGTGCCGATGATTATGTTTCGAAACCAATTAAGCCGAAAGTACTTGTTAGTAGAATTAATGCACTTTTAAGAAGAAAAGGTAAAATTGAGCTTTCTAATACTGCTAAAACTTCTGATTTAGTTATTAATCGTGAAAAATACTTAATCGAGAAAAATGGAGAAGTGATTCATTTGCCTCGTAAAGAATTTGAATTACTTGCGCTTTTAGCTTCTCGTCCACATTCTGTTTTTGAAAGAGATGTAATATTAGAAAGTGTTTGGGGAACAGATATTATTGTAGGTGATAGAACAATTGATGTTCATATTAGAAAATTGAGAGAGAAAATAGGTGATAATTATATTAAAACAGTGAAAGGAGTAGGGTATAAGTTTACTGATTCAGATGAAGCAAATTAATTAAAAAATACATTCAAAAAAAAATCCCACCAAAGTGGGATTTTTTTTTGAATGTATTTTTATTTGCCGTGGCATTGTTTATACTTCTTACCGCTTCCACAAGGACATAAATCATTGCGATTTATTTTCGGATCAGCAATAACAGGCTGTTGTTTCTCTAATGTTTGAGTTGAATTCATCATTGCTTGCTCATAACCTTCACTTCCTTGAAATTGTGGCGCTCTTGTTGAACTTTTATTTGATGAATTTCCTGTATTAATTTGAGCTTTTTGATAATGATCTTCATGCGCAATCTCTTTATTTGTGCTTTGAATTTCTTGTTCAACTGGAATGTCTACTTTGATTAAGAATTCAGTAGTTTCAGCATTCATTCTTGTCATCATGTTTTTGAATAATTCGAATGATTCTAATTTATATACTAATAAAGGATCTTTTTGTTCGTATTGAGCATTGTTTACAGCAGAACGTAAATCATCCATTTCTCTTAAATGTTCTTTCCATTCATTGTCGATCATTCCAAGCGTAATTTGCTTTTCATATTCTCTATAAATGTTTTTACCTCCTGTTTTATAAGTCTCTTCAAGATTCAAAATCATTTTGATTGCTCTTTTTCCATCAGTCAATTCAAAAACAATATTTTGATATTGTTTTGACATTGTTTCATAAACATGTTTTACTTGAGGGAAAGCTTTATGAGCAATTTTTTCATTTTTACGATCGTAATGCGCTCTAACTTCAGTGTAAACTTTTTCTGTTAATTCGTGTTTCGTAATCGTTTTGAATTCTTCTTCAGATACTGGTGCTTGAACTCCAACAACTCTTAATAATTCATTTTCAAAATCATTGAAATCATTTGCGCCATTGAATGAATGTGAAATAGTATCACAAATATCATAGAACATATTATCAATATCTAAATCTAAACGATCTCCAAATAAAGCATTATGACGTTTTTTGTAAACAGCTTTTCTTTGAGCATTCATAACATCATCGTATTCCAAAAGTCGCTTACGCATTCCGAAGTTGTTTTCTTCTACTTTTTTCTGAGCTCTTTCGATTGATTTAGAAACCATACTGTGCGTGATAACTTCACCTTCTTTTAAGCCCATTCTATCCATCAATTTAGCAATACGCTCTGATCCGAATTTACGCATCAAATCATCTTCTAAACAAACGAAAAATTGAGAAGAACCTGGATCTCCTTGACGTCCTGAACGACCTCTCAACTGTCTATCAACACGTCTTGAATCATGTCTTTCTGTACCGATGATTGCTAAACCTCCAGCTTCTTTAACTCCTTCACCAAGTTTAATATCTGTACCACGACCAGCCATGTTTGTCGCAATCGTTACTGCTCCAGCTTTACCTGCATCGGCAACAATTTCAGCTTCTTTTTGGTGATATTTCGCATTCAATACTTGGTGATCAATACCTTTCATTTTAAGCATTCTGCTTAATAATTCAGAAATCTCAACTGTTGTTGTACCAACCAATACTGGACGACCTTCTTTTGTTAATTTTTCAATTTCCAAAATAACAGCATTGTATTTTTCTCTAGCTGTTTTAAATACGAAATCGTGTTGATCTTTTCTAACTACATTTCTGTGAGGAGGAATTACTATAACATCTAAGTTATAAATATCCCAAAATTCTTTTGCTTCTGTTTCTGCAGTTCCAGTCATACCAGCTAATTTGTGGTACATTCTGAAATAATTCTGTAAAGTAATTGTTGCATACGTCTGAGTAGCAGCTTCAACTTGAACATTTTCTTTTGCTTCAATAGCTTGATGTAATCCGTCAGAATAACGACGTCCTTCCATCACACGACCAGTTTGCTCATCTACTAATTTAATTTTTCCTTCCATTACGATGTACTCAATTTCTTTTTCGAAAAGCGTATAAGCTTTTAATAATTGGCTAACAGAGTGAATACGTTCAGATTTGATACTATATTCTCTGATTAACTGATCTTTACGTTCAACAAATGTTTCTTTTTCAAGATTTTCTTTTTGAAGATTTGCAATCTCTAATCCAATATCTGGCATGATAAAGAAAGTACGATCGTCTTTTCCTGAAATTAAATCAATTCCTTTATCTGTTAATTCAATTGTATTATTTTTTTCATCGATAACGAAAAATAATTCTACATCGATTTTTTTCATGTTTTTGTTTTGATCTTGCATGTAGTAATTTTCTACTTTTTGCAAGTGCGCTCTAATTCCTGGTTCAGAAAGGAATTTGATTAATGCTTTATTTCTAGGTAAACCTCTATGAGCTCTTAATAAAGCAATTCCTCCGTCTTCAAGTGCTTGTTTTGCATCTTTGTTATTATCTCCAGGTGAATTAATAACACTCAATAACTTTTTAGCATCTGTCAAACATTGTGTTACATATTGTCTTTGAGCAGCTACTACATTTTCAACTCTTGGTTTTAACTGGTAAAACTCATGTTCATCACCTCGTGGAGTTGGACCGGAAATAATTAATGGAGTTCTTGCATCATCAATTAATACTGAATCGACCTCATCGACAATCGCAAAATGGTGTTTACGTTGAACTAAATCTTCTACACTACTTGACATATTATCCCTCAAGTAATCGAAACCAAATTCATTGTTAGTACCAAAAGTAATATCCGCTAAATAAGCATTTCTTCTTGCTTCAGAATTTGGTGTATGCTTATCAATACAGTCAACTGTTAAACCATGGAATTGGTATAAAGGTCCCATCCATTCTGAGTCACGTTTTGCTAAGTAATCATTTACAGTTACTAAGTGAACTCCTTTTCCAGAAAGTGCATTTAAATATACTGGTAAAGTAGCAACTAATGTTTTACCTTCACCTGTTTGCATCTCAGCTATATTTCCTTGATGAATTACAGCACCACCCATTAACTGAACATCGTAATGAACCATTTTCCATTCAACGTCAGTTCCAGCAGCAGTCCATTTACTTAACCAAGTTGCTTTATCTCCTTCGATGATAATACCATCTTTTTTCTTAGCTAAATCTCTATCAAAATCTTGAGCTGTAACTTCTAATTTTCCATTTTCAGCCCATCTTCTTGAAGTTTCTTTCAGTACAGCAAAAGCTTCAGAAAGAATAGATTCTAATATTTCCTCAATTTTTTGATCGATGTCTTTTTTCAGAGCATCTATTTTCTCGAAAATCACCTCTTTGTCTTGAACTAAAGTTGAAGCATCATTTGCTTTCGCTTCTAATTCTTTTACTTGATCTTCTAAAGTTTGTGTTCCTTCAATTACTAATTTTTGAAAATAATATGTTTTTTCACGTAATTGATCATCAGTCAAAGATTTGAATGATGCGAAAAATTCATTTGATTTATCGATGTATGGTTGGTATTTTTTACGATCGTTTAAAGATTTATCACCAAATAATTTTTTTAATATTCCTTGTATCATATCTGTTTAACAGTTTTTATAGCTTCAAAAATAGCTTAAATTTCTAATAGTATAACGTAAAATTACGTCTTTAATTACCTCTTTCTATCTAAAATTGTTCCAAGAACAAGAATATGTCAATTTGGCAGTTGAATTATTTGCCTAAAAGTGTTTTAAACTCTTCTTTTCCTTCGATTGTTAACTTTAAATTATTAATCAAAAGTAAAGCTCGATCTAATCTTTTTTCAGAACTTTTCACTTGGATGATATAATAAATAATGTATCGTTGCATTCCTGGTTTTAGTAATTCAAAACGTCGATTTCCTTCAACATCTTGTTTCAATAATTCTTCTAATTCTTCTGGGACATCAAATCCATATTTAGAAGTGTCTAATTTCAGAGAAACATTGACTTTATCGTTTAACTGAACAATTAGTTGTTTCATTCTTGCGGTTGAAAGTGTGATATAACCCATTCCGTCTCCAAGTGCAACAATTCCGCCTTGCCAATTTAATTGATTATTAATTGTAATGACTACACGATGGTTCAATTTTCCTTTCTCAAACTTTCCATTTAATTGGCTGATTATTTCTACAGGAACTTCGATATAAAAAAGTTTCAATTTATCTAATCTATGAATTTCAGAAGTATATTCTATTTGATTTTCTACCATCTTATTTAACTATTCCAATGGCTAAAAATACAAAACCATTTTTTCTTATTCTTAATTCGTTAAAATAAATTCAGTATGTGAAATTTAATGTAATTTTGTTGAACTAAAAGATTCGAAAAATGAAATTAGCAAGTATAAAAAACAATACAAGAGACGGACAATTAGTCGTTGTAAATAAAGATTTGACATTGGCTGTTACAGTATCTGATATAGCTCAAACGATGCAACAAGCGTTGGATAATTGGAGTGAAATTTCACCTAAATTAGAAGAAGTTTATTCGAAATTACAAGCAGGTTTAGTTTCAAATGCTTTTGAATTCAAATCTGAAAATGCAATGGCTCCTATTCCGAGAGCTTTTCATTGGGCGGATGGAAGTGCTTATGTGACGCATGTGGAATTAGTTCGTAAAGCAAGAAATGCAGATTTACCTGAAACATTTTGGACAGATCCTTTGATGTATATGGGAGCTTCGGATGCGTTTATTGGAGCTAATGATGCAATCGAAATTGAAAATGAAGAATGGGGAATTGATTTTGAATCTGAAGTTGCAGTAATAACAGATGATGTTCCAGCTGGAATTTCTGCTGAAGATGCTAAGAAAAGAATCAAATTGGTTACGATTGTAAATGATGTTTCTTTGAGAAATTTAATTCCAAATGAATTAGCTAAACAATTCGGTTTTTACCAATCAAAACCTTGGACAACTTTTGCTCCAGTTGCTGTTACATTGGATGAATTGGAAAATGCTTGGGATGGTGGGAAATTACATTTACCATTGATTTCAACTTTAAACTCAACAAAAATTGGTTCACCAAATGCCGGTGTAGATATGACTTTTGATTTTGGTCAATTAATTGCACATGCTGCAAAATCTCGTTCTTTAATGGCAGGGACTATAATTGGATCAGGAACGGTTGCTAACAAAGGAAGTTTAGATGGTTCAAGCTGTTTAGCTGAAGTAAGATGTTTGGAAATCATAAAAGATGGTAAACCAAGTACACCTTTCATGAAATTTGGAGATAAAATTGAAATCGAAATGAATGATAAAAAAGGGAATTCTATTTTCGGTAAAATTAGCCAAGTAGTTAAAAAATATGAAACACCAGTATTGAGTTAAAATTCATATTTCTATAATGTTTTAAGCCAATTTCATTTCTGAAATTGGCTTTTTTGTTGGTGGTTATTTATTCAAAAAATGTGTATTCAAATTTTGATTGACTGTTCATTTTTCGATTGTGAAAAAAATTAGAAGTAGCTATTAAATTTTGATTGTTATAGGTGTAGTTTCTCTCTGAAACAATTGATTTTCTGAAAGTATAACGAATGCTATAATTTGAAGTTAATAGTTTCATTTCATTGTAAAGTTGAATCGTTTCAAATCGCAATTTCCCTTTTTCACTGAATGTTTTGTAAATTGACTTGAAATCATTTTTTTCTGATTCATATACTTTAATTGTATCATTTAAAAATTGTTCAGATTTATAAAAAACAGAATCTTTTGTGAAATAAGATTTATGTAAATAGGTCTTTTCTTTATCTGTTGTTCTATTGTAAATGATGTAACTTCCATTTGAGCTGTTTTCATTCCATTTACAAACACTTTTTTCATCAATTTTTTTATTTGGAACGATTTCTCCTTCAGGTTTACAATCATAATTCCAAACATTCTTCAATTTTCCATTTACATATCGTTCAGATTTTGTTAGCTTATTGTCAGCATCTAAATAATACTTCATTTCAGAGCTGTGTTTTAAGTTTTTTCCGAATTTATTTAATCGATTGGTAACAATTCCGGCTTCATTTTTTGTTATGATTAATTCTGATATTATTTTCCCATTTCGAAATGATTTATAGCCCTTTAATTTATTCCATTTGTCATATTCGTAAATGTTTTCAGTTGTATCTTTTTTATAGATGCTTCTTGATTGAGTAACAATTGTATCGTTTAAGTAGGTTGTTGTAAAATGATAGTTTTTAGATTTAACTGAAATTATTCTCCCCGCTTGATTATAGGTCTCAATTGCAGGGTTTTTATCAATTTTTCCTGTTTTTAAAACATCGATAGATTTACGTTCTTTGATTTTGTGATCAATTCGATATTGAATTACTTTTTTGTCCTCTACAGAGTTTCCATATTCAAGATTGTTGGAGATGGAATAGATTGAATAATTCATTTGAAATTGATAGTATTGACTAAAAATTGTTGTTTTTAATGTCAATAATGTTAAAAAAAGTATGGTTTTTTTCATAAATCTGATTTTGTAAATTTTAGATTATAACTTTAAATTAGCAATTGGTTACGAATTATAACTGCTTATTAATTTTGAATTTTAGATTATGAATGGTAATTTTAAAATTGATTTTTTTTTCAATCAATAAATATAACAAATCGATGAAAAGTTTAATGTTTCTATTATTTACTTTGAGTTTTACTCAATTATTTGGTATAATGACACCTACACAAGTTGTTATGATTCCAATGAGAGATGGAAAATCTTTAGCTGCGGATATTTATATTCCAAATACAATTACGAGTGGTTCAACGATCTTAATTCAAACA
>CALPRR020000041.1 GCA_943326025.2 Candidatus Kuenenia stuttgartensis
AACTTCTTGGTATAATAATCTGATAGGTGTTTTTTTTCTAGTGCTTTGATTTTATTTAAATCAATTAAAGAAATCAGCTGTCCGAAAACGGACTGTCCAAAAAAGAAGTTACTTTTGCTCATGTAATTTTTGTTTCCCAAAAACCAAATTACATTAAAGCGGGAAATCCATCAAGGAAATCCCGCTTTTCAAAATGTTTTATCGGACACTAGTGATTACAAATAAAATAATTTGAAAAAATAAACTGAATAAATATTAAGCTATATTACTATAATTTAAAATAAATAAAGTGAAATAGCTCTTTTAGACAAAGTAAATTTGTTGAAATAAATTTTCAGCCTTACATTTGTAAAATGTTAATTATATATTATTTCTCTGCGAAACTTATTTTTTGTTAAAAAAAAATATTTATTTCGAATTGAATAATGAAATAATTTAACTGAAAGTACACTATTTATAACTGAAAAATAAATTATGACATCTGAAAAGACGAATAGAAATGTATTAGTAACTGGTGGTTCTCGAGGGATTGGAGCTGCGATTTCTTTAGAGCTAGGTTTAGCTGGATATTTTGTTATTGTAAATTATAATCATAGTATTTCTGAAGCAGAAAACATTGTTAAGCAAATAATTGATAATGGCGGTCAAGCTGTTGCATTACAAGCTAATATTTCTAAGGCTGATGAAACGGAAAGATTGTTTAATGAGATTAATGCGAGTATTGGAACTGTTGATGTCTTAATAAATAATGCTGGTATTACAAGAGACAAGTCATTTAAAAAAATGAATCTAGAAGAATGGGAAGCAGTTATTGACACTAATTTAAGTAGTGTTTTTAATACTACAAAATTGGCTTTACCAGCAATGTTAGATCAGAAGTATGGTAGAATAATTAATATTAGTTCAGTGATAGGACAGTCTGGTGGTTTTGGTCAAACTAACTATGCGGCAGCAAAAGCTGGTTTAATAGGTTTTTCAAAATCTTTAGCATTAGAAACAGCAAAATCTGGAATAACTGTAAACACAATTTGTCCTGGTTTTATTGGAACTGATATGGTTAATGCAATGCCTGAAGAAGTTTTAAATTCTATTATTTCTAAAATTCCTGTAAATAGACTTGGCTTACCTAGTGATATTGCAAAAGGAGTTAAGTTTTTAATAGAGTCATCTTATATGACAGGACAGAGTTTAAATATAAATGGTGGGCTATATATGTAGTACATTATCAACTAATTATGTAATTTGTAAATTGATATAAATATTCTATTTAAGTTGTGTAGTAAATAATAATGTTATAAATTTGTAAAAAAAATAAAAAAATGAATAAGGCTAACGAAATTTTCGAGACTATCGTGGAAACACAGAAAAAAACTATTGATACACTTGTTGATACAACAAATAAATTTCAAGATGCAATGAAATCAGGCAATTCAATGGAAAAAACAACTGAATTATACCAAAATTGGTGGGATTCTCAAATGAGTATTTTAAACAATTTAACTAATAAAACAAAATCTGAAGTTGAAGAGAACTTAAACTCTACAAAAACTAAAACAGAAGATTTTTACAAAAATTTGTATGAACAACAATTAGATTCAGTTAAAAAAGCTTCAGAATTTAATATGAATTTTTTCAATACAATTTCTAATATGGGAAAAAACACAACAGAAACAAATGAAACTTTTAATGCTGTTTATGGTCAGTGGAACACATTGTTTGATTCTTGGACAAAATCTTTGAATACTACATTTGAATCTTTAAATAAGTCATTTCCTAATAATTTAAATTCTGATTTATTTCAAACAACTTTTAATACAAATACATTGTTTTTGAAATTACAAGATTTTTACAAACCATATTTCACAGCTTTCAAGGATAATAACTTTTCAGTTGAGACTATGAAATCAATGTTTGATCCATCTCAATACAAAAAAATCACAGAAGAAACATTTTCTTCATTTTTTAAAAAAAATGATTTGAATACATTGATTGAGTCAAACGCTAAAATGATTCAAGATTTTTTTGCTAATCAAAAAAATACATCAAAAGAGTACCAAGATTTTTGGAATATGTTTACTTCAAAATTCCCTCATATGTTCTCTAATGATTTAGGGAAATTTAATGATGTTTTCACAAATGTGACTACTTCTTACACTGAATTATTTGCTCCTGCTTTGAAATTAGTTTCAAACACTAAAGAGAAAGAAAATATTGAATTATTGATTTCAACTCTTGATAAGTCTTCAAATTACAGTGTTAAATTAGCTCAAATTCAATATTTATTATACACAACTGGTCAGAAAGTTGCTGAAGAAGTTGCTAATCATATTGCTGATAAAGCTAAAAATCAAGATGTAAGTACTACTTTTCAAGTTTTCTTTAACGAATGGGTTTCAATAAATGAAAAACATTACACTGAATTATTTGGAACAGATGAATTTTCTAAATTGAAAGCAGAAGTATTAACTTTATCTTTAGAAGTTAAGACAAATATTGAAAAACAATTTGAAACAAGAATCGAACATTTACCTTTAGTAGTTAAATCTGAAATGAATGAATTATATCAAACTATTCATGATTTGAAAAAAACGATTAAAGCTTTAGAGATAAAAGTTAATCTTGCAAAAGCAGAAAATAATAGTACAACAACTAAGGCTACTGTAACTAAAAAGCAAACAGTTTAGTTCCTAATATACACTTTGAAAAGGGAAATTTTATTTCCCTTTTTTTTTACAAAAAAATTAAATTTTTCTAAATGAAATTAAATAATATTGATATTCTTCAAGAATTATCGGCTAATACATCAAAAATTGTAAAAGGAATTGAAACTTTAAATGAAATTAAGGAAGTTGAAATTGCAATTACACCAAAAACATTGGTCTTTCAAGATGAAAAAGTAAAATTATTTAGATACAATAGAGATTCTAAAGCTACATATAAAACTCCAGTTTTGATTGTGTATGCATTAGTAAATACTTATCAGATGCTTGATCTACAGCCTGATAGAAGTTATATTAAAAATTTACTTGAAGCTGGTTTGGATGTTTATCTAATTGATTGGGGTTACCCAACTAAAATGGATAAGTATTTATCTATGGATGATTATATAAATGGTTACATTGATAATTGTGTTGATTTTGTAAGAACTGAGAATAAAGTTGATAAAATAAATATTTTAAGTATTTGCCAAGGTGGAACTTTTAGTTTGATTTATTCAGCATTACATTCAGAAAAGATTAAAAATTTAGTGACTCATGTTACTCCTGTTGATTTTTCAATTAATGATGGATTGTTATTTAAGTGGAGTAAAGAAATGGATTTCAAAGCAGTGGTAGCTGGTTTTGATGGAATCGTTCCAGGAAGTTTTTTAAATGAAGGTTTTGAAATGCTAAAACCGATGATGAAGTTTCATAAGTCGTCAGGTTTGATGAATTCATTAGAGGATAAGACGAAGTTGACTAATTACTTGAGAATGGAGAAATGGATTTCAGATAGTCCAGATCAAGCAGGTGCATGTTTTTTACAATTTATGGAAGATTTATACCAACAAAATAAATTAATAAAAGGTGAATTAGTTGTTGGTGAACACAAGGTAAATCTGAAAAATTTAAATATGCCTGTTTTAAATATTTATGCTTCTGAAGATCATTTAGTTCCCCCAACTGCGACAACGCCTTTAGGTGATTACGTTGGGACAAAAGATTATGAAGTGTATCGTTTTGAAGGAGGTCATATTGGTGTTTTTGTTGGGAATAGATCTCAAAAAGAATTAGCTCCAAAAGTTGCTAATTGGTTAAAAGATAGAGATTAGCATTTATATATGTATTAATTTTAATTGCTGAAAATCGTATGGTTTTCAGCATTTTTTGTTTTATATCAATTACATTTTGGCTACCTTTATGGCTATGGAAAATATTGAAAAACTTATATTTGCTATAAATTCTGATGCTGATTTTGAAAAAATTGCATTAGAAGTTTTTCATTTTCAAAAAGAAAATTGCTTAGTTTACGCTCAATATGTAGCATCATTAAATAGGAAAGATCCAGTGCGTATTCATGAGATTCCTTTTTTACCGATTTCATTTTTTAAAACACATAGTGTAAAAACAGAAAATTTACCGATACATTTCGATTTTTTGAGTAGTGGAACAACAGGAATGTTAAGAAGTAAACATTCTGTTCAAAAACCTCATATGTATGAAAAATCTTTTGAGTTAATTTATAAGGATTTTATCGGTTCACCAGAAGAGCAAGTAATTTTAGCTTTATTGCCAAATTATATTGAACAAGGAAATTCTAGTTTGGTATATATGGTAGACAATTTAATTAAAGCTACAAAATGTGAATTGTCAGGTTTTTTTCTTGAAGATTACAAAGGGCTTTTGGATAGATATTTGAAAGCAGTTGAACTAGGTAAAAAAGTCGTTTTGTTTGGAGTTTCTTATGCTTTATTAGATTTAGCTGAAATGAAAATCGATTTATCTAAAGCTCAAATTATAGAAACAGGAGGCATGAAAGGTCGAAGAAAAGAAATGTCGAAAGAAGAATTACACGATTTTTTGAAGAAAGGTTTGAATGTGGATTATATTTCTTCTGAATATGGAATGACAGAATTATTTTCTCAATCATACAGTGATAAAGAAGGTGTTTTTGATTCGCCAAAATGGATGAAAATTTTTATTCGTGAAACAAATGATCCATTTCATTTTATAGAAGATGGAAAAACAGGTGGAATTAATGTAATAGATCTTGCAAATTTATATTCATGTAGCTTTATTGAAACACAAGATTTAGGAAAGAAATATGGTGATTCTTTTAAAATATTAGGAAGATTTGATCATTCTGATTTGAGAGGATGTAATTTGATGGTAGAATAATTAATTACAAATTACAAATTACAAATTACAAATTGTCAGATATTAGAAATACTGATTATTATCCAATTAAGGATTTTTTTGCAAATTAACTGTCAGCATTAAACTATTAATTTTAAACTAAAACGTATATCTTTACAAAACAAATTAAACGATATGACAACACAAACAGTTATTATATTATTAGTAATCGGTTTAATAGCAGGTATTCTAAGTGGTTTCGTAGGTGTGGGTGGTGGAGTTGTAATCGTTCCTGCCTTAATTTATTTTTTAGGGTTAACTCAACATCAAGCACAAGGCACAAGTTTATTCATATTGTTATTACCTGTTGGTTTATTGGCGGTTAACAATTACTCAAAGACGGGGAATATAAATTGGACTTATGGGATTATTATTGCTTTAGCATTTATTGTTGGTGGGTATTTTGGGTCTAAAATTTCTTTGAGAATTTCTCCAGGTAAAGTGAAATTTGTTTTCGGAATTTTAATGGCATACGTTGCTTTTCGTTTTTTAATGTCAGGTTATAGCGCTCTCTCAAATGAAAAATAATTTAGAAGAATTTATAAAGTCGAAATCACTTGAACTTTTTGAAAAAGTAAAAGGATATAGAGAATATATGCATCAACATCCGGAACTTTCTTTTCAAGAAGAAAAAACAATGGAGTTTGTAGCAAATTCTTTAACTAAATTGAATATTCCGTTTACAAAAGGAATCGGAGGAACAGGAGTCGTTGGTTTCATAAAAGGAAAACATCATTCTGATGCAATGGAATGCATTGGTTTAAGAGCCGATTTAGATGCATTACCTATTCAAGAAGAAAATGAAGTAAGCTATAAATCAAAAGTAGCAGGAGTGATGCATGCCTGTGGACATGATGTACATACCTCAATTTTGTTGGGAGTAGCTGAGATTATTAATGAAATTAGAGATGAAATTCCTTTTCCAGTTAAATTAATTTTCCAACCAGGAGAAGAAAAAAATCCCGGTGGTGCAACCTATATGATTCGAGATGGTGTTTTAGAAAATCCAATTGTGAAAGAATTATATGCGCTTCATGTATTTCCAGATATGCCAGTTGGAAAAGTCGGATTTAGAGAGGGGATTTACATGGCCTCTTCAGATGAGGTATATGTTACTATTAACGGAAAAGGTGGACATGGAGCAACTCCAAATAAAGCAATTGATCCAATATTAATAGGTGCAACAATTGTAACTTCTATCCAACAAATAGTTAGTAGAAGATGTGATCCAATTATTCCATCTGTTTTGACTTTTGGGCATTTTGAGGGATTAGGTGAAACAAATGTTATTCCTTCAAAAGTTTTATTGAAAGGAACTTTTAGAACTTTGAATGAAGAATGGAGAGAGGAAGCTTTAATCTTGATCAAAAATCAAATTGAATTAATTGCTCAATCGATGGGAGGTACAGCAGATGTTTCCATCAGTAGAGGTTATCCTTATTTAGAGAATAATCCTAAAATTACACATCAGCTTTCTCAAAAAGCGAAAAACTTTCTAGGAGATGAAAATGTAGAAGATTTACCAATCAGAATGACATCAGAAGATTTCGCGTTTTATTCACAGGAAAAACCAGTTTGTTTCTTTCGTTTAGGTGTAAGAAATGAAGACAAAGGAATTATTCATGGCGTTCACAATGCCCGTTTCGACATAGATTCTAATGCACTTCTTGTTGGTATGCAAGTGATGTCATTATCTGTTATTTAATTTTGTAAATGAAAAATTTATTTTTTTTCTTGTTAAGCTTTTTTCTTCTGACAGCTTGTATGACAGACAGAAGAAATGTAAGAAGATTAGATGGTGATTGGAAAATAGCTACTTATAAGCAAACAGATAAGTTGGGCTTTACTTATATCATTCCAGCTTCGGGAGATTTTCATTTTCAAAAATATAAATTGAAAGATGAAAAAGGTAAATTTAATTATGATTTCAGCTACTATGTTTCAAATGATACAGTTAGATATTCAGAAATTGGTGAATATTATTCAGTAGCAAAAAAAGAAGCAATTTTTTTAAACTCTTTTGATTCAAATGGAGAGATTATAAAGACTGAAAAGTTTCATATAGATATACTAACTACAACAGATGTCATATTTCAATATAATGACTTAAATGTGATGCATACTTTTGTTCTTCGTAAAGAAAAATAGGGTTACTTTAATATAAATTGATGTAAGATAGATAGTTTTTCAAATTTCTCTTCCTTAATTTTTTTAATAGAATATTTCTTTTTCAATTGGTTTAAAACGTATTGATTAGAGTCTTTTCCCAAAATATTGTCCTTGTTCTGTTTTAAATAATTCTGAGTAGAAGTAATGTAGGATTTACAAAGATGACGATCACCAATTTCAGATTGAATCTTAATTAATAATAATCTTGAAAAGGCAGAAAAGAAGTAATTGTTTGAATAAATTAATTCATTTAATAATCGGATTGATTTTTTCTTTTCAGTTTTTAGATAATGATTTAAAGCTTTCAAAAATTGGATGTAAATTAGATTTTCACCTTTATAGATAGATTCATTTTCTTTGATCTCACTATCAGCTAATTCTATTTGGTTTTCAAGAATTAAAAATAATATTCTATAAAAAATACTATTTAAATTGAAGTTTGAATTTCCTTCAGAGTGTAATGAAAAAGCATTAATGATTTCTTTCAATTTTTCTATGGAGGCACCACTAAAGAACTCAAATCGTAATTCAAGAAATAGAAAATGTTGTTTAACTGAAGCGATAGAAGAGGCAGGTGCTGCGCAAGAATTTAAGATCTCTTTTGACTTATTGAAATAGTGATAAAAGCTTCCTTCATTTACATGTAACTTTGCTAAAGAAGCAAAAAGTGAAGCTCTATTTAAATCATCTTTTTCTGTTGTTAATAATTGTAATATTGCCAATATTAATTGATCTTTTTTCATTTTAACAATTCCAGTTTTTTCTAAATAGATCGTTGAAATTGTTGCATAATAATCAGCAGTTTTAGAGCTTTGAATTTTAGCTAAAGCTAGAATAAATTGTTCACTCAATAAAAGTGATTTTTCAAGATCTTCATTACTCTGAGTATAAGAGCTAAGTTTAATTTGTCCTTCGATACTAGCAATTTGAAGGGTAGAATTGTTTTCTAAAAGAGCTGACTTGTATACTGATTGATAATAATTCTTAACTAATTGAACATTTCCATTCTTCTCTAATGCATTTGCTAAAATAGAATGTTTTGCAGTTGCGTTTTTTTCTAAATAGGATTCAATGATTACTAATTCAATTTGTTCAGTAATGAAGTGATTTAATCTTCTCCACTTTAGTTGATTTTCTTTTTCTGAAACAAATTTCCAATTTAAATTGATTTGTTTTTGTAGAAAGTCATTGATTTCATCTTCATCAATTTGACGAATTGAAATCAATGACTTAAGTATTTGAAAGCGTTTGTCATTACTTAGCGTACTTTTGTAAAGTAAAATTTTAGCTTGAGATGTAGTTAATTCTTTTAATAGTAAATTTAATTTTTTTCCAATCATATTATTCTACAATGTTTTGAATTCTAATACTTTCAATATGAATCGCCTCCATGTATGATTTTACAAATTCATCATTTAAATTTAGATTTTTAGCTTTATTTATGGTGCTTTCTAAAATATCATTCCATCTATTAGATTGTAAAACTGTAACATTGTTTTGTTTTTTAATTTCTCCAATATTTTTAGCAATTTTCATCCTATCAGCTAATAAAGAAAGTAATTTTTGATCAATTGAATCAATTTCTAGTCTTAAATTCTCTAAATTTAATTTGAAATTATCTTCATTACTAGATGAATTTTTCCATTTTAAAGCGTTTAACAAATTTACCAATTCTATTGTACTAACTTGTTGTTCTTTGTCTGTTAATGCAATTGAAGGATCATAATGAGATTCGATCATCAACCCATTATAAGCTAAATCAATACTTTTTTGAGAAATAGAAAGTAATGTTTCTCTTTTTCCACAAATATGCGATGGATCACAAATAAGAGGTATTTCAGGAAATAATCTTTTCATTTCAATAGGAATTTGCCAAATTGGTTCATTCCTATATTCTGTAGTTCCGTATGAAGTAAATCCACGATGAATTAAACCAATACTATTTATGCCAACTTTTTGTAAGCGTTCAATTGCGCCAATCCATAATTTTAAGTCAGCATTTACTGGGTTTTTTATTAGAACAGTGGTATCAGTTCCTTTTAAAGCTTCAGCAATTTCTTGAACTGAGAAAGGATTTACACTAGTTCTCGCACCAATCCATAAGACATCTGTTTCGAAACTTAGAGCGTCTTCAACGTGTTTAGCAGTAGCAACCTCAACAGCTGTTGGCAATCCGGTCTGTTTTTTTACATCTAATAACCATGCAAGGCCTTTTGTACCAATTCCTTCGAAATGTCCTGGATTTGTTCTTGGTTTCCATATACCAGCTCTTATTATATCTACTTTTCCAGTTTCTTTTAATTCAAAAGCTGTTCTTAATAGTTGACCATTTGTTTCAACGCTACATGGACCTGATATTACAAGGTTCTGCTTTTTTATTAATTCTTTTATATCTATTTTCATTTTATTAAATTTTAATCCTAATTTTCCGAATTGCCTTTTTTATATATTCCCAATATTTTCTGGCTAATTACATAGGGATCGATTTCTTTCATTGTTTGTTCAAGAAGTTGTTTATCAATAAATTCAAGATCTAAATGAAAGGCATATGCAGAAGTATTATGAGGAATTGGAACGCTTTGAATCTTTGTTAAATTTATTTTGTTTTTTTTCAAAATGTTTAACACATCACTTAAACAACCAATTTCATTTTTTGTCTGTAAAGTAATTGAAGCTTTGTCTGAATTTTCATCATAATCATTTCCTTTACTTAAAATATAGAATCGAGTATAATTGATTTTTTCATCTCCAACATTATCGACTATTCTTTCTAGGTTATAACGTTCTTCAATCATTGGTCCAGCAATAACTGCTAAATGATTATCATTTTCCTTTGAAATTAGTTGAGCAGATGTTGCTGTATCTCTGTATTCAGTTGCTGTTACGTTTTCTAATGAAGTTAAGAAATATTGACATTGGCCTAAGGCCATTGGATGTGAAATAATTTCTTTAATATCATTTATTTTGGTTCCTTTTTTTCCTAATAAATGTAACTCAATTGGTAAGTATGATTCACCAATTATTGATAAGTCAAATTCATCTATTAATTGATAATTCAATAAAATACTCCCTGCAACTTTGTTTTCAATTGCGATGATTCCATAATCAACTTGATTTTTACTTAATTGATCGCAAACATCACGAAATGAATTACATTCTACAATGTTTATATCTTCTCCGAAGTATTTTTTTGCAGCTAAATCATGGAAAGATGAAACTGAACCTTGAATTGCGACTACATGATTTCTCATAATTATAAAATATTAATTGTTTTTTTATCTTCTATCAGAATTTCTTCTGTCCATACACTGCATTGAACTTCAGCAATATGTTTTTTACCTAATAAAAGCATAACGACTCTAGACTGACCGATGCCACCACCGATTGTATATGGTAATTTTTCAGCAATTAAATCCTTATGCCATTCCAATGTTAAACGAATTTCTTGTTTTGAAATTTCTAATTGTTTTTTCAATGATTCAGGACTTACTCTTATTCCCATTGATGAAATTTCGACTTGTTTTTGAAGTACTTCACTCCAAATAAGTATATCTCCATTTAATCCTTTTTTGCCATCAGCTGTTTCTGTTGACCAATCATCATAATCAGGTGCTCTTCCATCGTGAGGTTCCCCATTTCCTAGTATGCCTCCAACTCCAATTAAGAATACAGCACCATATTTTTTTGTGATTTCATATTCTCTTTCTTTAGAAGTTAAATCTGGATAAAGTGCAAGTAACTCTTCAGAATGAATATAGAAAATATCTTCAGGTAATTTTTCAATAAGTTCAGGGTAGTTCTTTAAAATTAACTCTTGAGTTTCTTTTAATGTTGTATATACTTTCTCAACAGTTGATTTTAAGTAATCTAGAGTTCTCTCCTCTTTTGATAATCGTTGTTCCCAATCCCATTGATCAACTAATATGCTATGTAGATCATCTAAATCTTCATCCGTTCTGATCGCTTTCATGTCTGTGTAAACACCTTCTTGAACTTTAAGGCCTAATCTACCAATTTTACTTCTTTTCCATTTCGCAAGTGAATGAACAATCTCAACTTTTTGAGATGGAAGAGTTTTTATTTTAACTTCTACAGGTGATTCGATTCCATTCAAATCATCATTAACTCCAGTTCCTTTTTTAACGAATAAAGGAGCTTCGACCTTGATTAATGACAATTTTTCGGCTAATTTTTTAGAGAAAGTTTCTTTAACTAATGTAATAGCTTTTTCAGTTTCTAATTCATCTAAAATGATTTTTTTTAATTCTACTTCTTGTGTTTTCATAATTGTTATTTAAAATTTACTTAAAAAAAAAAGCCTTCCAGAATTGGAAGGCTTGAATTTATTTATTGAACATATTCCTTCCGTTTCACTTTGTGTGATTATTAAAATTGAAGAAGTTGTTGTTCATAGTTTTCATAAATTATTTTTTTATCATTTTCTTTATGGTCAGACAAACTTAAAACAAAAAAAATAATTGCACAAAAAAAAATATTTTTTAAATCTAAATTTATACTATTCATTATTATTTTAATTATCTATTAATCAGATTATTATTTTTTTTAAATGTTTTTTATATGTAGGACAAATTTAGTTATTTTTCTTTTTTTTTAACTATTGATTAGTTGGATAGATATTCGTCCTATGTTAAATTAAAAGTTTAACCATTTTAAGTTTATTTTTGAATTTTAATGTCCTAGTACAAATATTAAAATGTAACACTTTAATGTTTGATTTTTAAATCATTAATAATTTTTAAGTCTTAATATAAACATGTATTTAAAGTCCTATAATGTTTTTTTAGCTCAGAAAACACTTAATTTTGAATCATAGTATTGTTAGGTTAATTTTAGTAAAATTTCTAAAAATCAAATTCTAAATTTTTAGTAGTTTATGATTTTAAATTTGATTTGTAAAAGGCTGTGATTTTTCACAGCCTTTTGCATTTATTAATTTTCCTTATTTCATTTTTATAAGTCAATTATATGAACTCGAAATAAGAATCAATTCTAAAGTCCTACAAAATTAATATGCTTAATATATTATTTGGCATAGATTATTTTTTTTAATAATTTGAAATTCATGGTTTTAGATGTTTTTTCTTGATTTAATGAAAATGTCATATTAATCCCATCAATAAAAACACACATTCTATTTAATAGGTAAAATATATAGGATTTATAGAAATAAAGCATCTAATTTTGAGCAAATAAATTAATGTTAAAACAAAACAAATTATGAAAAAAAGATTACTATTATTAAGTTTAATTGGGTTTATACAACTCAATACTTCTGCTCAAGTTGTAGTTTTTAATGAAGATTTTGCTAGTCAACAATCTCAACAACCAGGTTGGACTGTTATTGACGGAGACAACGATACGAAAGGATGGGGTTTTTATAACTTTACTACTAATCCATTAGCTTCTAATCATCCTTCAGCTTCTGTTATTAATCCTCAAGGTCGACTTGCTATTTCACAATCATATGATGGAGCAGCACTAACACCTGATAACTATTTAATATCACCAGCTATTAATCTTGCTAATGTTCCAACAACTTCAGGAACAGTTACTTTAAAATTTAAAGTTGGATCTGATCAAAGTGCATATTTGTACGCTCAAGAAAAAGTTTCTGTTTATGTTGTTTCAAATATATCAACACCTTCTGTAATTTCTGCAACATCACCAGTTCATAGTGCGGTATTAGCAAGTACTGGATTAAATGAGTTTACATATGATATTTCGAATAAATCAGGTCAAACAGTTTATTTAGTTTTTAGACATCATGGTTGTACAAATATGGGGTCGCTTATTTTAGATGATGTACTTGTAACTAAAGCTTCTAGTGCTGGTGTAAATGAAGTTGGGTTGGATGTTTTAGTTGCTCCAAATCCTGTAATTGACGATTTATCAATTTCATTGAATGAAGACATTAAAACAATTTCATTTTATGATTTAAAAGGCACTTTAGTGAAAGAAGTTGGTAATGTTAATTCAACAAATACTATTATCGATTTAACTTCTTTTGAAAAAGGATTATATTTCTATTCAATAGAAACTGTTAATGGTAAGTTTGCTAAAAATTCAATTATTAAAGATTAAATATTGTAATTATTTGGTAGAATAATTATTTAAGTGGGATTAATGTTAATTGATCCCACTTTTTAATTTGTTGATATTGAAATTATTACATATTTCAATTGATTACAAAATTTTTTATTCTCAACTTTTAAAATATTTTTTAAATAACTTGATTCAAGTCTAAAATTTAAAATAGCTAATTTTTAATGTTAAGAAAAAATTATTTGATATTTTTAATTGTAAACACTGTCTTTTCTATTACTGAAACATTCTGTAATAGGATTTTTAATTATGTATTGTTTTAAACTTATGAAAACTAGAAAAACTTTAAGTTTACTATTCTTAACAGTTTTGTTAATGATGTTGAGTGTTTTTGATGTTAGCAGTCAGATTGTCATCAATGAAATTTCTGTTAAGCCAAATCCTAATGCAACGGATGCTTGTATTCAGTCTTTAAAAGATTGTAGTAGCTCAACTTGTGGTAATGAGTATATTGAGTTCTATAACAATTCAGATTGTCCAATTGATATAAGTTGCTACATATTTATTACCGAATCATTTGATGGACCAAGAGATGGAGCTTTTAGATTCCCTTCTGGCACCGTTATACCTGCTAGAGGATTTGTTTCAATTGGTGGAGCTAACAGTGGAGCGACATTTAATTTGAATGATTATTGTCCTACTACCTATTTGTTAACTGCAAATTCACGTTGGTACCTAGATAATGGTGATGCTTGGTGTGCATTATATTCCAGTACAGGCACTCTATTGGATGCAGTTTTTTGGACTTCCAATGCAGGTGAATCTTCTAAATGGCCGAGTGATTCGGATTTAGATGATACACCTCCTTTTATACCAAGTGGATCTTTATCATCATGTCCAACTGTTGGTGCTTTATCAAGACCTTCACCAACAGTTGGAACAGGGGCTTTGCAAATTGAATACGCAGGAATGAATCCAAATTTGGGGACTGTTTTGGAACGTACGATAGATGGAGGCAACACTTGGGCGACAAATGCTGGAGGTACTTTAAATTCTTGTAATGGAGCGTGTGTTTCAATTTCAAGTGGCGTATCGGCTTCTGCAGCATCAAGCTCTCCATCAGTTTGTTTAAATGAAAGTATAGGCTCTGTTACGCATACAACATCTGGAGTTACTTCCATTGCCAATGATGGAGTGTCAGGCGCTAATGGACTTCCGTTAGGTGTAAGTGCTACTTATGCTGTAAATACAATTACAATAACTGGATCATCTTCTTCGGCAGGTGTATACAATTATTCGATACCTCTTACTGGCGCGTGTTCTGGAAGCACAGCTTCAGGTACAATAACTATTAACCCAGACAATACAGTTAGTGTAGCAAGTTCAACACCAAGTTTGTGTATCAATACAACGTTAACAGCAATTACACATACAACTGTCGGAGCAACAGGTATAGCTAATAATGGAGTTGCTGGAGCGAATGGTTTACCAAATGGGATTAGCGCGAGTTGGTCAGGTAACACAATTACTATTAGTGGAACACCAACTTCTTCAGGGACTTATAATTATAGCATTGCTTTGACAGGAGGTTGTGGAAGTATTAATGCAACTGGGACGATAATGATCAATACAACCCCAACAGCTGATGCTCCAATAAATGTAACAGCATGTGACAGTTATGTATTGCCAGCTTTAACTGTAGGTAATTATTATACAGGATTAGGAGGAACAGGAACAGCATTAACTGCAGGAACATCAATCACAAGTCCACAAACAATTTATGTTTATGCACAGACAGGTACAACCCCAAATTGTACAGATGAAAATAGTTTTGTAGTAACGATCAATACAACCCCAACAGCTGATGCTCCAATAAATGTAACAGCATGTGACAGTTATGTATTGCCAGCTTTAACTGTAGGTAATTATTATACAGGATTAGGAGGAACAGGAACAGCATTAACTGCAGGA
>CALPRR020000042.1 GCA_943326025.2 Candidatus Kuenenia stuttgartensis
AATATTGATATTCACTCTAACAAACATGATTTAGAAGGAGTAATAGGATACATTAGCCAAGATGATTTATTAATTGAAGAACTTTCCGTTTTTCAAAATCTATACTTCAATACAAAATTATGTTTTGACCAACTTTCAGAATTGTCAATCAATAAGAAAGTTGTTGAAGTTTTAAACGCTGTTGGACTAATTGATGTAAAAGATCTTATCGTTGGTAATGTTTTGGATAAAACAATTTCAGGAGGACAACGAAAACGACTTAATATCGCTTTAGAATTAATTCGTGAACCTTCTGTTCTGTTTGTTGATGAACCAACCTCGGGTCTTTCATCTAGAGATTCTGAAAACATTATGGATTTATTGAAAGAATTGGCATTAAAGGGAAAACTTATTTTCACCGTTATTCATCAGCCATCTTCTGACATATTCAAAATGTTTGATCGACTAATCGTATTAGACAATGGTGGTTATCCAATTTTTGATGGAAATCCGCTTGAATCGATCGTATATTTTAAAACACATATTCATCAAGTAAATGCTGAAGATAGAGAATGTAATTTATGTGGAAACGTTAACCCTGAACAAATTTTCAATATAATCGATGCTAAAGTAGTTGATGAATTCGGAAACTTTACAAATACTAGAAAAACTTCACCAGACGAATGGAATGAATTATATAGGCAATATCAACATATAGTCAATAGTGAAAAAGTTAATGAAACTGACGAAAAATTATTGCCTTTAAAAACAAACAAACAATCCAATAAAAGAAATCAATTCAAGGTGTTTTTTAGTAGAGATGTGTTAAGTAAAATTGGAAATACACAATACATATTAATAAATTCGTTGGTTGCCCCTATTTTAGCTTTAATATTATCCCTATTTGTTAGATATTATAAAAAGACAAATAGTTTAAGTGAATATTCGTTTTTTGAAAATGAAAACATTCCTCAATACCTTTTTATTAGTGTTATTGTAGCGCTATTTTTAGGTTTAACAGTTTCTGCCGAAGAAATCAATAAAGACAAGAAAATCCTTAAACGTGAAGAATTTTTAAATTTATCTAGAAGTAGTTATTTAGCTTCTAAAATTTCAATTCTGTTTTTAATATCAGCAATTCAAAGTTTCTTTTTTGTTCTAATTGGAAATTACATTTTAGAAATCAATAATATGTTACTTCCATTTTGGTTTGTATTATTTTCGATTTCTTGCTTGTCAAATTTAATGGGACTTAATATTTCAAGTGCATTTAATTCAGCCAAAGTAATATACATTGTTATCCCTTTATTGATAATTCCTCAACTTTTACTTAGCGGTGTAATTGTGAAATTTGATAAATTAAATCCAACTATTTCAAAAACCAATGAAGTTCCATTTATAGGAAATATGATGGCTTCTAGATGGGCTTACGAAGCTATTGTAACTGAACAAGCAGCATACAATGAATTTAATAAGCAGTATTTCAAGCTTAAAAAAGCAAAAAGTAAAGCTGCATGGAAAAAAGATTATTGGCTACCGGAAATGAAAAATGCGCTAAATGGATCGAAGCAAATTTTACTTTTCAATGAAATAGCTAAAGAGCTGAATAATTGGGGAAATTTAAAATGTGAAAATTGCTTAGACGATTTAAAAAATATTTCTTATTTGTCAAAAAGTGAAAAAACACATAATTCAATTGCGAAATTCCTAAATGTATTAAATAATCAGTATACTAATGAGTACAATAAATTAACTGTTGAGATAGATAATTTAACACAAAAACTAGGAAGCTCCAAATTTGAAAAATTACAAAATGAAAATGAAAATCAAAGTATCTCCGAATTAGTTACAAATAAACGAGAAGTTGATAAAATCATTGCAACTGAAGATGAATTAATTCAAAAGTCAGATCCTATATACATGAATCCTTCTGAATATTCATTTTTTGACACGCCTTTCTACAGCTCTTCTAAATTTGTATTTGGCATTGAAGTTTCAACATTTTGGGCAAATTGTTTAATCCTTTGGATTATGACCATTTTGACTGGTATCGCTTTATATTATAATTGGTTGAAAAAAATTATCGATTACGTTCAATATATATTCAGTAAAAATAATGCATAAAAAAAGAGCAACTAACATTGTTAATTGCTCTTTATAAAAAATATTATTTATTTATTACATCAACATACCACCACAAACATTGATTGTTTGACCTGTAATATAACCTGACATATCTGATGCTAAAAATACAGTTAAATCAGCTACATCTTTCGGTGAACCACCTCTTTTTAATGGAATTGAATTTCTCCAATCTTGAACAACTTTTTGATCTAAAGCTCCAGTCATTTCTGTTTCGATAAAACCTGGTGCAATTGCATTGCAACGAATATTTCTTGAACCTAATTCTTGAGCGATAGATTTAGTAAAACCAATTAAACCAGCTTTTGATGCTGCATAATTTGATTGACCTGCATTACCACTAACTCCAACAACTGAAGACATATTGATAATAGAACCTTTTCTAGCTTTCAACATTGGACGTTGAACAGCTTTTGTTAAGTTAAACGCAGATTTAAGATTTGTATTCATAACTTCATCCCATTGTTCTTCTGTCATTCTCATTAACAACGTATCTCTTGTGATACCAGCATTGTTTACTAAAACATCAATTGTTCCAAACTCAGCTACTACATCATCTACTAATTTAGATGCTTCGTCAAATTTTCCAGCATCAGATTTAAATCCTTTTGCAACACCACCATTAGCAGATAATTCTGTTTCTAATGCACGTGCTTTTTCTTCTGATGACAAATAAGTAAATGCCACTTTAGCACCTTGTCTTACACATTCTTCAGCAATTGATTTTCCAATTCCTCTTGAAGCTCCAGTGATTAAAACCACTTTATCTTGTAATAAACCCATAATTGTAATTTTCTATTTTAGTAAAGCTTTTGGCTTTAGATTCTCAAAGATAATAAAATTGTTAAAGTTGAATTAGAATCAATTGAAGAAATCCCAAGTAATTCCTAATTGAATTAAGTTCTTTTGAATTGGATAACCTACCAATTGTTGGTTTAATCGATTGTTCCAAAAATATCCTATATTACTCATTCTTGCATATATTCTAAATTCATTGATTGTAATTCCGAAAAATGCTCCAACATTCACCATACTTTCAATACTATTTTTAGATTGATTCAAAGTCATAACATCCAACACTCTGTTATAATTCATCAGCTTATAATCTGAAATCCATGAAACATCTGCGCCGTATATGTATTCTAGTTTTTTAGATTTAAATGCCCTCCCTTTTCTAAAAATCCGTGCATTCAAATTATATTTTGGAACATATTGAAAGTTTGATGTTGGAAAAGAAAAAATAAATCTAGGCTGAATCGTGATTTTACGAAATATGTAACTTCCAAAAACGGTTAAAGTCGTGTTAGAAAAACTTTTTAATGTATCATTCCTCCATGCAGAATCAATAAAAAAGTAATTATTGATCATCGTCAAAGATGAAGCTTCTACTCCTATTTGTTTTAATGAATCGAAAACATAATTCAATGATCCATCTAAGAATATTCTACTTTGTATTTGATAATTACTTAGTGTTGTTGCGTAATTATTTGAATAATAATAGCGTTGAAATGGAATAGGTAATTTTTGTTCAACTTTTCCATATATTGAAGCGTGTAATTTTGAAATTTTAGTCGAAACGGAAGTTTCATTGCTCCATTCATTTTTTGCTCCTATCAAATTAAAATTAAATGAATTGACAAGCGAATATTTCTTATTCAATACTTTCAAAGATGAGCTTAAATCAATTTCACTCGTATCATGATGGATTGAACTATTTTGTGTATTCCAATAACGATAGTTCAACAAAGCATCAACATAAACATTTCTTAGTTTTGTGAAAATACCAGCTCCATTTTTTAAGCTTGCTAATTGAAATTGATCTCTAGTAATAAAGCTATCAATGTAATAATGATTATAATTTGATAGACTTGTCATTTGCTCATTGTAAACTCTGTTGTCTATTTTCAGATGATGACGAGTAATCAATCCTAAAAAACGCAATGAATCTTTAAGCACGTTAAAATGATTATCAAATAGCAGATTAACATCCTTTTGTTCCGAATATGTTTTATTTGCAATTGAACTCAAAACATTTACATATTCTAAGCCATTCGATAAAATAGTTGAATCATTATAAACACCGCCATTTAACTTCGTTTTTTTATACGAATAATTTCCTTCTAATTTAAATGAATAAAATTTTCCATTACGTCTCAGATTTACTTGAAATGAACGAGAAGTAAAATCACTATTTTTCATTATCCCTTGAGAACTATTTTGGTTGATAAAAACATTTAACAATACATTTTTCTTAAACGCTTGTTCGTAATCAACGTTTAAGAGTTGAGTCCCTTTTGATCCAAATGAATAATTAAAACCAATATGCGGTAAAGCAGAAAATTTGAAAGATGGAGTAAGAGTATTTCCTTGTAGTAACTGAAATTGAGAATGATTCATTAAAAAATCATTCGTCAAATAAGTTTGATTTCCAAAACTTCCACCAGGAATATTTGTAAGAATTCCTGACACCTTAAGATCCATAGAATCAATCGCACCAGATGAACGATAACCGTATTTTAAAGTGTCTTTTTCAGTATACACACCATTGATTTGGCCTTTGACAGTAAATGCAAGAGAAAAAAGAAAAAGAAAACTTAAACACTTCATGTATCGATAGCTCAATAAAAGTTAAAGGTATAAAAAAAGGGGCAAATGCCCCTTCAATATTTTCTAAGATCGTAACAAATTATTTTTTGTTAACGAAAACTTGTAATCCTGATTTCAAGTTAGCTGCTTTGTTAGAATGAATAACATTAACTTTCGCTAATTTATCAATCATTGCAATTACACTTGGTAATAAAGTCACAGCTTCGTCTTTAGTAGCTGCACGTAATTTACGTACCGCATTACGAGTTGTTTTGTGAACGTATTTGTTACGTAGTCTTTTAGACTCGTTTGATCTAATTCTTTTTTGTGCAGATTTATGATTTGCCATTTTTTTCTTTATTATTATTTACAGAACTTAATCCTTGTAGCCCATAGGAGAATCGAACTCCTGTTTCCAGGATGAAAACCTGATGTCCTAACCACTAGACGAATGGGCCTTAATCCTTTTAATTAACCTTACAATATTTCAATTGCTACTTTTGTAGCCCATAGGAGAATCGAACTCCTGTTTCCAGGATGAAAACCTGATGTCCTAACCACTAGACGAATGGGCCTTAATCCTTTTCTTTCTCTTATTAAGCCGTTGCTCAATTTCGGAGTGCAAATATAAGCACGATTTTCTTTAATCTCCAAATAAAAACAACTTTTTTTTTATTTTTTTTTGATCAAAAGAATATTTTTTTGAAAATCAATTATTTAAAAAATAATTTTTCGTTATTATTTTTTAAATAATTGATTAATTTTCTACTTCTAGTATGCTTTTGCAATAACAACTCTTCTTTTTGAAGGTTTTCCTGTTACCATACAAACTCCTTCTTCATCTTCTGCATCTAATGGAATGCATCTAATTGTAGCTTGTGTTTCTTGCTTGATTTTCTCTTCTGTTTCTGAAGTTCCATCCCAATGAACTAAATAGAAACCACCTTTTTCTTTTAATTGAGTCTTAAATTCTTCGTAAGTATCAACTTTATGAAAATTCTCCGTTCTAAATTTAGCGGCTCTGTTGTAAAGATTCGTTTGTATATCTTCTAATAAGTTGTGGATATAAGTTTCCAATCCTTCAAAGTCTACAACTGTTTTCTCTTTCGTATCTCTTCGAGCGATTTCAATTTTACCGTTTTCTAGATCTCTAGGTCCCATTGCTAATCTTACTGGTACACCTTTCGTTTCATATTCAGCAAACTTCCATCCTGGACGTTTATTATCATCGTCATCGTATTTAAACGAAATACCCAACTTAGCTAATTTCGCTTTTAATTCAGCAGCTTTTGCCGAAATATTTGCTAAATCCTCCTCTGTTTTGTGAATTGGAACCATTACAACTTGAATAGGCGCCAATGCTGGAGGTAAAACCAATCCTTCGTCATCAGAATGTGTCATGATTAAAGCACCCATTAAACGTGTTGAAACGCCCCAAGAAGTTGCCCATACGTGTTCCAATTTACCTTCATTATCTGCAAATTTTACATCAAAAGCTTTCGCGAAGTTCTGACCTAAAAAGTGAGATGTTCCAGCTTGTAATGCTTTACCATCTTGCATCATTGCTTCAATACAATACGTATCATCAGCTCCTGCAAAACGTTCACTTTCTGTTTTACGTCCTTTAATTACAGGCATTGCCATAAATTTCTCTGCAAATTCAGCGTAAACTTCTAACATTTGTTCCGTCTCCGCAATTGCTTCTTCTTTCGTCGCATGAGCTGTATGACCTTCTTGCCATAAAAACTCAGCTGTTCTTAAAAACAATCGAGTTCTCATTTCCCAACGAACAACATTCGCCCATTGATTAATCAAAATAGGTAAATCTCTGTACGATTGAATCCAACCTTTATAAGTATTCCATATAATAGCCTCACTTGTAGGACGAACAATTAATTCTTCTTCCAATTTAGCTTCTGGATCTACGATTAATTTTGAAGGATTATTTGGATCTGTTTTTAATCTGTAATGGGTTACAACAGCACATTCTTTCGCAAAACCTTCTGCATTTTTCTCTTCAGCTTCAAATAAACTTTTGGGTACAAAAAGAGGGAAATAAGCGTTTTGATGTCCAGTTTCTTTGAACATTTTATCCAATTGAGCTTGAATTTTCTCCCATATTGCATAACCATATGGTTTAATTACCATACAACCTCTAACGCCTGAGTTTTCTGCTAAATCAGCTCTTGGTACTAATTCATTGTACCATCTTGAGTAATCTTCTTCCCTTGTGCAATTTTTTTGTGCCATTTTACTTGAAAATCGTTTAATGCTGGCAAAGTTAAAAAATTAAGAGTAATATTTAAGTTCTTCTTCGCTTCTTTCTAAAATAAGAAAGTGAGTTTGAAATTGAGTATTAGAATAATCCTATTTTCCATTGACTCAAAAACAAACTCACTTAATTGGATGATAGATGTTTAATAATTTTAACTATATTATTTACTTCAACTCCAACAGATTATTCCAATTCTTTTTTAACTGCTTCTGAAAATGAAATCTTTTGGATTTTACTTTCGATCCAAGCATTGATGTTGAAATATTCTAACAAAGCTTGTTCATGGTGACTTTTCATCACGTCACGAATATCTGTCTTCAATTGATTCAATACAGAATTTTTTTCACTATTCGTCATTGATTTTGCCAATTTTCGAATATGTTTAATAAAAACTGTTTCTCCTTCGTAATCTCTTTCTTGTTTGTTTAAATATCGATTTGTCGATTTAATCACATACTCTAAAAAATCATAATTTTCTAATTCAAAATGTAATATCAAATTGAAAATACGAGAGAAACTATAAATATCTTGACGTAAATTTTGCTCATTATCATTCAGTACTAAATTAATATACGTCAACGCTTTTTTATAATCGCCAATTCCAAAATAACTATATGCTTTATTATAAGTTAGCATAATCTCATACTCTTTATTGATTTTCTCTCCATAAAAAGCTTGTAATTCTTCAATTTTAGGAATCAAATCAACACTTTTTTGAAAATCACCTTTTGCATGAAATAAATTCAATTCTTGATTGTAAGAATTGGTAAATAAACGTACTAAAATATCTGTCGAATTAAAACCTTTTACAGTTTCTAGAGCTCGCATTTCAGCAATTAAGTTATTTGCATTTTCAAAATCTTTATTATCAATATAACATCTTAACAGATGAGAGATTGTTAATACATATCGTTGAGCTGTATCTGTTTTAATATTTGGATTGTTATCTAAAATTTCTCGCGTACGATTGAAAAATTGAAAACTGTCTGCATAATTTCTATTAGTTGCAGCACACAATCCTTTAATATAATAACACATAGAAGCAGCCCTTGTTGAAATCGCTGTATTTTTACCTTTAATCAAATGATAATCTGCTATTCCCTCTACTATTGCTTGCTCTTTCTCAGTTCTAGCAAAACCTCCACTTCTAAATATCAAATTAATTTTAGAGTAAATAACTTGATATTCAGCTAGGTTTCTCAATTTAGCAATCACCATTTCTTCTTCTTCTACTAATTTATCTAAATCAGTAGTGAACTCCCCTGCTTCGTATGCTTCTTCTAATAATTTTTTCTCCCATGAAAGTAACTCATACCAGTAATAAAACTTTTCATGATCTTTAGCCAGTTCTTTTGCGCGAGCAACAAATTTCTCACACTCTTTGTACAATGCTTTATTGTAAAGAACTTCTACATTCTTTATTTCTTGTTTTAACATACTACTTACAGATTGTTCGCTATAAAAAGATCGCAAACTTTTCAGTATTAATTTATACAAGTGATTTTTTTCAGATGGTAGGTGTTTAATAAATGTTTCCTTTTCAAAAGCCTTTTTCAACTCTTCCTCATTATATGCAGTTTGTTTTTCTACAAAATCAAAAATCTTTAAATAATTCTTATCACCAGATTGAAGTGAAGATGTTAATTTAAAAAAACGTTTTTCTGATTTAGTAAGAGATTTTATAAGTTTAAAAAGTTCTGTAGAAGGCTTCATACTCTATAGTTTAATTACATAAATCCAAATATACACAAAAAGAAGTTGAATTCCCATCTATAAATAAATTAGATTTTTTAAACGGTATTATCTATTGATTAAACAGTTTACTTAATTTTACATTGAATTCCTAACAACTAAATAGAGTAAAAAAGTAAAGCTCTCAACTTTTACAAGTGAGAGCTTACTAACAAACAACAAACAACAAACAAACCCTTTCGGGTTTTACCTTTAAACTATAAAGATTATCTTAATTTCACCTTTTGACCTTTGGCTATTTTCTCATCCGGTGATACTGTTTCATTTAATTTCTCTAAAGATTCTAATTTAATTGCCTCTTCTTGAGAAACCTGTCTTAACGTTTTTGTTTCCGTTAAAACATAATTATCTTCTTTACTTTTAGAGTGTTTTCTTTTAGGTTGTAAATAAATAATATCTCCAACTTCTAAAACATCTTTACGCTGACCAAAATCATTGTATTTATATAATTGCCACAATCCAAGATTAAATTCTTTTGCGATTTTATAAAACGTATCTCCTTTTTTGGCTACAACATAATTCACTTTATTTTTATGAGTATAAACAGAATGTGAACCTTCAATCGTTTTTTCAGAAGCTAATAATTCTGGTGATTTAGTTGATACAACCGAATTTAAACCATCTAATTGATATAATTTTAAATTTTCAATCACTTCAATCAACATCTGAGGATATTTCGGATTAGTTGCATAACCAGCTTCTTTTAATCCTTGAGCCCAAGATTTGTAATCAGTAGATTCAAATAAAAACAATTTTGAATAACGAGATTTTGAAGTTAAGAATTTACTATGATCTGCAAATGACTCATCTGCTGAAGAATAAACTCTGAAACATTCTCCTTTAGCATCATCATCCATGTACATTTTTTCTCCTGTCCACTCGTGACACTTAATTCCAAAATGATTATTTCCTTTTTTAGCTAAATCAGAATTTCCACTCCCACTTTCAATAATTCCTTGGGCCAGCGTTATACTTGCTGGTATTTTAAAATCAACCATGTGTTGAACTGCAATGACTTTCCATGTCTCAACATATTCCTCTTTAGAAATAATTTTATCGACCATCGCAACTAAATTGAAAGTCGAACCTATCACCAATAAAAAAAGAAATATCTTCATAACCCTTGTTTTGTAAGTATTACGGAGGTTATTAACAATGGTTACATTTTTTGTTAATAACATCAAATAAAATGTCAATATCGATTTATCACATTTCTTTTCAACCTATTAAATTGACAAAAAGTCATATTCAACTAAAAAATACTGTCATTTTTACAGTGAAATGAAATAAAAATGAATTTGGTTTAGCATTTGACGATTTGATGATGTTCTAAAATCGAAAAAAATATGGACTTTACTAAATTCACAATCAAATCACAAGAAGCTTTAAATAAAGCTCAGTTATTAACAGAACAAAATGGAAATCAAACCATTGAATTAGGACATTTATTAAAAGCAATTTTCGAAGAGGACAAAGAAATAACTCCTTATTTACTGCAAAAATTAAATGTCAATCTAAAAATGCTTGAATTAGCATTAGACAAAATAATAGAATCGTATTCAAAAGTTGCTGGTGGTCAAATTTACCTTGGACCCAACACGCAAAAAGTATTGAATAATGCATTGTCAGAAATGAAAAATTTCGGAGACGAATTTGTTTCAATCGAAATGCTTTTGTTTTCAATGCTTGACTCTAAAGATGCAATCGGTAATTTATTAAAAGACAATAAAATAACTAAAACAACTCTTAAACAACAAATTATGGATTTAAGAAATGGAGATAAAGTAACTTCTAATAGTCAAGAAGGAACATACAAATCACTTGAAAAATTTGCTAAAAACTTAAATGAATTAGCTCAAGCTGGAAAACTGGATCCAGTAATCGGACGAGATGATGAAATTCGAAGAGTACTTCAAATATTAACTCGAAGAACGAAAAACAATCCAATCTTAATCGGTGAACCAGGAGTTGGTAAAACAGCAATTGCAGAAGGATTAGCTCACAGAATTATCAGTGGCGATGTACCTGAAAACTTAAAATCTAAAATTGTATACTCATTAGATATGGGTGCTTTAATTGCAGGAGCTAAATACAAAGGTGAATTTGAAGAACGCTTAAAAGCAGTTATTAAAGAAGTAATTTCTGCAGATGGAGAAATCATTCTTTTCATCGATGAAATTCATACACTTGTTGGCGCTGGTGGCGGCGAAGGAGCTATGGACGCTGCAAACATCTTGAAACCTGCTTTAGCGAGAGGAGAATTAAGAGCTGTTGGAGCTACGACTTTAAATGAATATCAAAAATATTTTGAAAAAGATAAAGCGTTGGTTCGAAGATTCCAAACTGTTTTAGTGGATGAACCAACAACAGAGGATGCCATTTCAATCTTACGTGGAATCAAAGAAAAATATGAAAATCACCATAAGGTTTTAATTAAAGACGAGGCAATTATTTCGGCTGTTGAACTTTCGCAACGTTATATTACAGACCGTCAATTACCAGATAAAGCGATTGACTTAATTGACGAAGCAGCTTCTAAAGTTCGAATGGAAATCAATTCTAAACCAGAGGAATTAGATGAATTAGAACGTAAAATCATGCAACTTGAAATTGAAAAAGAAGCAATAAAACGTGAAAATGATCATAAAAAATTGGGGAGCATTGAAAATGACCTTTCAAATTTAAGTCAGCAACGTGATGCTTTCAAAGCGAAATGGCAAGCTGAAAGAGATGTAATTGATACGCTTCAAAAAATGAAAGAAAATATTGAAAATTTCAAATTGGAAGCTGATCAAGCTGAACGAGCTGGAGATTACGGAAAAGTTGCTGAAATTCGATATGGAAAAATAAAAGAAGCCGAAGAAACAATCGAAAAAACAAAAGTTAAATTGACTGAAATGCAAGCTAACTCTAAAATGATAAAAGAAGAGGTAGATGCAGAAGCGATTGCAGAAGTTGTTTCAAAATGGACAGGAATTCCAGTCAATAAAATGATTGAAAGTGAAATTGCAAAATTACTTCGACTTGAAGAAGAATTAGGTAATCGAGTTGTCGGACAACGTGAAGCGATTGAAGCAGTTTCTGATGCCGTTAGAAGATCTAGAGCTGGTTTACAAGATGCAAGAAGACCAATTGGTTCATTTATTTTCTTAGGAACGACAGGTGTTGGTAAAACAGAACTAGCAAAAGCATTGGCTGAATATTTATTCAACGATGAAAATGCGATGACACGAATCGACATGTCGGAATACCAAGAAAAACATTCTGTAAGTAGATTGGTTGGAGCGCCTCCGGGATATGTCGGATATGATGAAGGTGGACAATTAACAGAAGCCGTTCGTCGTCGTCCCTACTCTATTGTTTTGTTAGATGAAATCGAAAAAGCGCATCCCGATGTTTTCAATATTCTATTACAAGTTTTAGATGATGGTCGTTTGACAGACAATAAAGGCCGCGTGGTGAATTTCAAAAATACAATCATCATAATGACTTCAAATATTGGTTCGAATGTAATTCATGAAAAATTCGACGGAATTAAACCAGCTGAATTTGAAAGAGCAAGAGAAAAAGCGAAATTTGAATTAATGGAATTATTAAAACAAACGATTCGACCAGAATTCTTAAATAGAATAGACGAAACAATTATGTTTGATCCATTAACAGTTGAAAACATTAAACAAATCGTCCATATTCAATTAAACAACTTGAAAAAAGTATTAATTGAAAAAGACATCAAATTAGTTGTAACTGATGAGGCGTTTAATCACATTGCAGAAGTTGGATTTGATCCTTTCTTTGGAGCACGCCCAGTTAAGCGAGTTATTCAACGCGAAGTATTAAATGAATTATCAAAATCAATTTTAGCAGGAAAAGTAGACACTTCAAACAATGTGATCATGGATATTTTTGATGGAAAAATAGTGTTCAGAAGACCTATTTCCGAAAAAGAAGAAGAAAAATTAATAATTAATTAAAATTTAATAAATATTTGTTTTTTTATTAAAAAAAAAAATAATACATTTGTTCTGATTTAGGTGGTTAGGTTAGGTTGATTAAAAGATAGAGAGCAGACGCCCGTTTGCTCTCTATTTTTTTGTACCTACTTAATTTTAAAACAAGTTAAACTATGAAGACTACATTTTTACTAGTATTTGCGTCTATAATTGGATTAAATTCTTTTGCGCAAGAACAAAGAACCATCTTATTTTATAATGTGGAAAATCTTTTTGACACGATTAATGATCCAACAAAAAATGATGAAGAATTCCTTCCTGAAGGGAAAAACATTTGGAACAGCCAAAAGTACAATGAGAAATTAACGCATATCAATCAAGTTATTAATGAAGTAAATAATCCTTTAATCATTGGAATGTGTGAAATTGAAAATGCAAATGTGATTCGTGATGTAATCAATCATTCCAAAACAATGAAAGGTAAATTCGGAGTTGCGCATTATAATAGTCCTGACGAAAGAGGTGTTGATGTTGGAATGATATACGATAGTATCACTTTGAAAATGGTTGATTCAGGTTTCTTACGTTATTCATTACCTGATACAGCCTATTCGAAAACAAGAGATATACTTTGGGTAAAATTCAAAAAAGGAAAAACAACTTTTTATGCCATGATCAATCACTGGCCTAGTAGAAGAAGTGGTGAAAAAGAAAGTGAAGTCAACCGAATAATTGCCGCAACTGCTGCTAAAACATTCATTGATTCTATTTTAGCAAAAGACAAAAATGCAAAAATTGTTTTCATGGGAGATTTGAATGATCATCCACAAGACAAAGCTCCTCAAATGGTTTATTCTGTTTTAACTCAAATGATCTTCAAAACTTCAGGAGAATTTGGAGGAACACACAATTTCAAAAACGAATGGGATGTGTTAGATCATATTGCCGTTTCATCTGGATTTTTAACTGCAAAAAAAGGTTTAAAAATCGTAAAAGATTCTGGTAAAATTATTTCTCCAGCTTTCTTAATAACAGAATACAAAGGTGAAAAAGTACCTTTCAGAACATATGCTAAAAACTATTTAGGAGGTTATTCTGATCATTTACCTGTTAGGATTGAGGTAAGCTTTAAATAGACCATTAGATATTAGAAACTAGATATTAGACAAATTCGCTAATCTTCAAACAACCCATCCATCGACAATTGTTGATCTTTGGACTCTGAAGCAAATCCACTGATTTGAAAACCGATTAATCGAACGGGCTTGTCTAATGGCAATACTAAGTCTATTAATTTCTCTGTTAGAAGCTCTAATTGAGGCTTGGAAGTAATTTCAACTGTTTCAGTTGTGGAACGTGTGATTTGCGTAAAATCATTGTATTTGATTTTAATGGTAATCGAACGACCTTTTTTAGGATAAGATTTGTAGCGTTTCCATAAGGTTTCAAAACAATTTAATGCGAAATTTCTAAAATTTGTTTCATCAAAAATATCATTTGAAAAGGTAGTTTCTGCACCGATACTTTTACGTTCACGATTAGAGATCACTTCTCTTTCATCTATTCCTCTGACGATTGAAAACAAAAACGAACCAATTTTCCCAAAATTAGATTGAAGTTCTTCCACGGAATACTTCATCAAATCTTTTCCTTTATATATTTGCAATGAATGCATTTTCTCAGCAGTCACCTTCCCCACTCCAAAAAATCGTTCTACAGGTAAACTCTCCATGTAAGCAATTGCTTCTTCAGGCTTGATGACATACAATCCATTTGGCTTGTCTTGATCAGAAGCTAATTTTGCTAAAAACTTATTATAAGAAACACCTGCTGATGCAATTAAATTAAGTTCTGTGAAAATGTCGTTTTTAATTGATTGAGCAATGAAAGTAGCAGAATTTAATCCCATTTTATTTTCAGTAACATCCAAAAATGCTTCATCTAAAGCTAAAGGCTCAATAGCATCCGTATATCGTTTGAAAATCGTATGAATATGTTGCGAAACTTCTTTGTAACGTTGAAAATTAGGTCGAACAAAAATTAAGTTGGGACACATTCGAGCCGCCATTTTCGAACTCATCGCTGACTTTACTCCAAATTTTCGGGCTTCATAACTCGCAGCGGCAATCACTCCTCGTTCTGCATTTCCACCAACAGCAACAGGTTTCCCTCTTAAATCAGGATTATCTAATTGTTCAACGGAAGCGTAAAAAGCATCCATATCCACATGGATTATCTTACGCAAACTCATTTATTTTTTCTTAAAAAACTTAACTGAAATAACAGGAATAAAGAAAATTAAAAGCGTCACAACAGAAATA